>CALKDR010000026.1 GCA_938084175.1 uncultured Campylobacterales bacterium | reverse complement strand
AATAATTACAAGTTTGAGAAACTTGTAGAAGAAAAAACAGCACTAATTAATAGATATGAAATTAGTGTTGAAATAACGCGATTAGATAGGTTTTATAAACGAGTAAAGTTTTTAAATAAAACTTTAAAGTGTTTTAAAAATTCTAGAAGCAGAAGAGAAATAATAGCTTGTAAAATTGATGAAAACAAAAGAATTATGAATCTAATAAAAAAAGGATAAACTCCTTAATTACATAATAGTTATTATTTGAAGAACTTAAATTTTTTATACGTTTTAGAATTTCATCCTTTACAACTTTTTCATAATCTACATAATATTCACATGTACCTATAAGCCAATTAAATGGCTCAAAAAGCATATTGAAACCAATCTTTTTTATGGTTATTTTACCTTTTTTATTCTATTATGAATCTAAAAGGATAATCATGTCAAAAAGAGTATTAGTAACAGGTGGAAATAAAGGAATAGGTTTAGCAGTTTCTAGAGCTATGTTAGAACTTGATTATGAAGTAGTTGTAGTTGCACGAGATTTTAAAGATTTTGCATTAGGCGGGCTTCCTAATGTTATAGAAATTGAATATGATTTATCAAATATTGAAGGTTTAAAACAACTTGCACAAGAAATTGGAAATGTAGATATCTTGATTAACAATGCAGGATTTATGCAACCAAAATATACATATGACAATTATCCAAAAGCTGCAAAAGAAAAAATTATGAATGTAGATTTATATGCTCCGGTTGAACTTATGAATTTATTATGTGAAAACATGAAAAAGAACTCATCTGGTAGAATTGTAAATGTAGCATCAATTGCAGGACAAATAGGTCATCCTGATGTTTGGTATGGAATTGCAAAAGCAGGGCTTATTAATGCTACAAAAATTTATGGTAAGTTATTAGGTGCGCATGGAATTTCTGTAAATTGTATAGCTCCAAGTCCTACTGAGACAGATATGCAAAAAGATAATTCTGAAGAGAGAAAAAAAGAGTTCAAAAAAACAGTATCTTCAGGAAGATTTGCACAAGCAGAAGAAGTTGCAAAAGCAATTGTTTGGCTAGCAACTGAATGTCCTGTTTATATTAATGGAATTACTTTAGATATTAATGATTGTTCTTATCCTAGATAAAAAATAAATGTATTTACCTATTTTTTTAAATAGGTAAATATAAATAAAGCAAGTACAACAAAAAGTATAAATATATTTGAAAATAGAAGAATTATTCCAAATAAAATTGCAAGAATAATAGAAGAATTTTTAAAAAAACCTTTTTTGAAAAGTATGCTAGCACTTACTAATCCAATAATTGCATTTGCAATAAAAAAGCCATCTGCATATGCAACTAAATTTTCTAAAGTTAAAACTTCAATATATACTAAACAAAGAGTTATTATATAAATAAATGATAAAAAGTTTAGTGCGCCAATTGCAGTATTGTTTGTCATATGTTTTGATGTATAAGATGTAAGTTTTAATGATGATATTAGCCTTGCTACTCCACCTACAAATAAAATTAATGTCCCAATACAAAGAATGGTTGAAACGCTTGCAAGAACTACATTTGAATAATCTTTAAACAAAGGCTCAATAATCCAAACTAGTTTAAAATCTTCATCTTTAGAAAATGCTCCAAAGCATATAGCAACAGTTGTTAGAATATAAACAAGTGATATAACAATAGCAGAAAGTTTAACCGCATTTGTTAGGGTTTTTGTATCATCAACTTCTTTTGAATAGTTTCCAATTACTTCCCAACCAACTATTGACCAAAACACAATAATTAAAGAATGACCAAATTGCTCAATCGAGATACTTGGTATTGTTAAATTAAATTCATTAATATTTAAAATAATATGAATACTTGAAAGTAAAAATATTAGTGTTATTGCTGAACTTACTATTAGCATTAACTTTCCAAGAAAATTAATTTTTATTAGTAAAAGTAAATAAGTCAAAATATAAATATAAAAGCCTAATAATTCAAGTCTTACATTTGGAAAGTAGGGTTGTATAAATTGTGCTGCGATTATTAAAACTGCAACTGGACCAAAAAAAACTGCACATATTAAATAAAAAGATGTAAGAAGTTGATATTTTTTGCCCATAGCTTCTTTAGTTGCTAAGCTAACTCCTCCTTCCCCTGGAAACAAAGCTGCAAGTTTTCCAAAAATTAAAGCAAATATAAACCCTAATGATAAAATTATCGCCCAAACTATTAGTGAGAAACTTCCAACCATATTATAAAGTAATGGTGGTAGCAGTATTAATCCTGAGCCTAAAATAGGTCCAATGATAAGTCCTGAGAGTGTAAAAGTATTTAGCTTATTATTTAGCTTATTGCTCAACTTTTTTCTTTTTAAATATTTGAATATTATTTAGTATTTTAACAGCAATTACTGTTAAAACAACACCAATAATTGTTGTAATATGAACCTCTTCTTTTAAAAATAAGATACTGAAAACAATAGCAAAAAATGGAACTAAAAAGATAAAAGAACTAACTTCATTTGTCCCTAATTTTTCGATACCAATAAAGTAAACAGTTGTTGCAAATGTTGTAGCAACAATTGCTAGTATTAAAATATTAATCCAAAAAATTGTATCAAAACTAGCAAAGTTTATTTCAGAAATATCAACAAAAAATAAGCTAACAAAGATTGTTGAAATCAGATACATATATAAACCAAAAACCATTGGAGAGGTATTTGTGATTTTTGAACTAGTTATTGTTAAAGCAGGCCACAATATACTTGCTCCTAGAAAATACATATTTTGTATTGAAAATATCTGTTCATGAGAAAATGACCAAACATTTAACATTGTAAGAACTCCAATTGCTCCAAGTCCTAAGGCAAAGATATCTTTTTTAAGTATTTTTTTACCCCAAAACAAAGCCATAAAAATAAAAGTATTAATAGGAATTAGTGTAGTTACTAAAGCCCCACCAAGAGAAGCTGTTCCATGCTTAGTTCCTAGAAAATAACACTTTAGATATACAATCATAATAACTGAAGCTAAAACAGCTAATAAAAAGCTACGTCTGTTAATATAAAAATATTTTTTTGTAATAATTAGCACGGGTACAAGTGTAATAATAGTAAAAAAGTTTCTTAAGAATATCATTTCATATTCATTTATATAAGAGCTTAAAACTTTTGCATTAACCCAAGAAGCTCCCCATCCTGCCATTGCAAGTACCATAAGTATGTAAAAAATATTTTTATTTTGTTGTGTCATTATGACTTCTTTCTTTTCTTTTAATTTTTATAATAGAAGTATAGTAGTTTAAAAAAATTACTTATAGAATAATATTGCTATTTTTTTGTAAATTTGAAGGTGTGTATCCAAAATATTTTTTGAAATTTCGTGAAAAATGTGATTGATCATTAAATCCAACTTGTATACTTGCTTGACTAATTGAATAACCTTTTTGTATTAAATTATTAGCACGGTTTAATCTTTCATTTACAATAAAAGCATGAGGAGTTAAACCAAATTCTTTTTTGAATAGTCTTAGAAAGTGGTATTTACTAAGGTTTACATTTGAAGCTAAGTTCTCTAGTGTAAAGTTTGTATCAATAGAATCGTTTATATATTCATAAGTATTTTTAATTATCTTTTTATCTTCAAAAATATCTTTGTATGATTTTGTATAAATAATTGAAGTTAAAATTAGATTCGATAAAGCATCAATTAGATTACTTTCAACTAATATCTCATCTTCATTTTTAAAATAAGAATCAAAAAATTTATGTAGTTTCATAAATAATATTTTATTGTCAATAATATGTCTTTTAAAAAATGGAGTTTTCTTTTCAAAAAATATTTGTTCATAAAGGTCAGTCATAACATCAACAGTTGGATAAAAGTTTACATGTGACCAATCTTTTGATTTTCCTGCGTGAACTTCACCTGGGTTGTTTATCCGTACTGAATACTCATATGATTCATAACTTTCATGAGAATTATAAGATTTTAAAACACCTTTGTATGTAAGTCCTATTGTATATGTTCCATGATAGTGTTTTGTAAAATCTTCAGTAGAATGTGTTACATTTTCGAAAAGTACATTGTTTAATAGTTTTGACATCTAAGAATTATATCTAAATAGCAAAATAAAAATAGAATAAAATTGCTATTTAGAAAAAGTAGTATTAAAAAAACATAGAATTAACTATGCTTTTTTTACTCGTAAAAGTAGAATTACACCAATTATCGCGGCTATAAAGGAAGCTGCAAATACTCCTAATTTAACTGCTGCTATAATATTCTCATCTAAGAATGCAAGGTGAGTGATAAAAATAGACATTGTAAATCCAATACCTGCAATAAATCCTATTGCTAAGATTTCACTCCATGAAATACTATCAGGTTTTTTAACAATATTTAGTTTTGAACACATGTATGTAAAGCCTAAAACTCCAACTGGTTTACCTATTACAAGCCCAAGAACAACACCTAAGACAATCATGAAATTTGCTTCAACATGTGTAAAATCTATTAAAACTCCTGCATTTGAAAAAGCAAATAAAGGCATAATAAAAAATGCTGATAATCCATGTAAATTATGTTCTAATCTAACTAGTGGATTTTGAACTTTATCATAACTATTACCTATATTTTCAAGTGCATCAATTTGATGATGATTTAAAACAGGGATTGGGTCGATATGCTTTTCAAAATCGTCTATATTCTCTTTTGTATCTTTTATAAATTCTTTTTCATCAATCTTTGAACTAATAGGAATAGCAAAAGCTAAAAGAACACCTGCAACTGTAGCATGAATACCAATAGCATGAATATAAACCCATAATGCAATACCTAGTAATAAGTAAGGTAAAAGATTTGTAACGCCTCTTTTATTTAAAATCCAAATAATTGCATACACAATAATTGCAGGTAAAAAGTATTGAGATTGAATTTCACTTGTGTAAACTGTAGCAACAACTAAAATAGCCCCTAAATCATCAACAACAGCAAGTGCAACTAAAAATAGTTTAAGTGCAGGATTTACTCTTGTTCCTAAAAGCATTAAAATACCAAGTGCAAAAGCAATATCAGTAGCCATTGGAATACCAAATCCAAGTGCATTATCAGGATTAAACGCTACATAAATAAGTGCAGGAACTACCATTCCTCCAATTGCTGCAACTATTGGAAATGCAGCTTTGCTAACACTTGAAAGTTCACCTATTAACATTTCTCTTTTTATTTCAAGACCTACCATTAAAAAGAATAGTGCCATCAGTCCATCATCAATCCAATATGTAAGTGTCATGGATATTGAAAGGTCACCTAAATTTATTCCTAGTGGCATATGCCATAACTCATAATACTCTTGTCCATAACTTGAATTTGCAACAATAACAGCGGCAACAGTTGCTACAAAAAGCAAAATACCACTCAGGGCTTCTTTATTTATGAATTGATTCAATGTAACCAAACTTTTTATCATATGTTTTATCCTTTATTTTTTAAACAAATAGGGCAAATACCCTTTATTATTATATTATCAACTTGATAATCTGTTAGATTTAAGTCAAGCTTTTGATGAATACATTCTATCTTTGAGCATATAGTACAAATAAAATGAGAATGTTTTGTCTTTTGAATTTCAAAATATCTTTTCTTATCATTTGATTCAAAAGAATTTATCATATTCTCTTCTTCAAACTTTGTTATATTTCTATAAAAAGTTGCTTTATCCATTGAAAGCTCATTTTTAATATCTTCATATGACAAAGGTTTATCTGAATTAACTAGTATTTCAAGTATAACTTTTCGTGCAGTAGTTAATTTTATATTTTTATCTGTGGTTATTTTTTCTATGTTCATACTTTATTATAGCAATTTTTGTTTAAAGTTTTTTTACAACTAAGTTGCATTAAAGAAATTTTTGATTAAAATTCCAAATACGCAACTAGGTTGCATAGAATAAATAGAAATAATTAGGATAAAAATGAATAAATTAATATTAGCGGGTTTAATGATAGTAACATCATTATATGCAACAAAAAAAGATGTAACAGTAAGTCTTGTTCCTCAAAAATATTTTGTAGAAAAAATTGCAGGCGATAAAGTAAATGTAAATGTAATGGTTAAAGAAGGCTTCTCTCCAGCTACTTATGAACCAAAAACTTCTCAAATGAAAAAATTATCGCATTCAAGTGCTTACTTTGCTATTGGAGTTCCTTTTGAAAATTCATGGCTTGAAAAATTTGAACACGCTAATAAAAATATGTTAATTGTTCATACTGATAAAGGTATAAAAAAACTTGAAATGCAAGAGCATTCTCACCATGAAGAAGAAGGTCATGAAGAGCATAAAGATGAAAAACATGATGATCACAATGACCATGATATGCACAAAGAGCATGCACATGAAAAACACGATGATCATGAAAAACATGACGAACACGATGATCATGCCGACGAAAAACACGAAGACCATGATGAGCATGAACATGAAGGTTTAGATCCACATGTATGGTTAGATCCTGTTCTTGTTAAAACACAAGCTTTAAATATCTATGAAACATTAGTAAAAATTGATGAAACTAATAGCGCTTTTTATAAAACAAATTATGAAAACTTTTTAAAAGAATTAGATATATTAAATGAAAAAATATCAAAAACTTTAAAACCTTTTGAACACAAAGCTTTTATGGTGTTCCATCCATCTTGGGGATATTTTGCAAATAGATACTCTTTAGAACAAGTTGCTATTGAAGTACAAGGTAAAGAACCAAAACCAAAAGAATTAATTGAGTTAATAAAAGATGCAAAAGAACATGAAATTAAAATTGTTTTTGTAGCTCCACAATTTTCTCAAAAAAGTGCAAAAATTATTGCAAATAGTATAAATGGAAGTGTTCATATAATTGATCCTTTATCAATAAACTGGGAAGAAAACTTAATCAAAACAGCTCAAAAAATAGCTGACACTTATAAATGATAAGACTTTTTGCCTTACTCCTTTTATTAAATAGCATCCTTTTTGGATGCTCGATATGCTCAATTACCACTCCACGAACTGATATTTCAATAAATATAAATGCAGACAAAGTATTTATAAAAGATGCACAGTTTAAATGGACTTTTTCAAGAGAATTTACTGATGAACTTTTACGTTTATATGACACAGACCTTGATTTAACATTTAGCAAAGAAGAACTTGAACCAATAGAAGACTCTCTTATAACTTACATCCAACCACTAAATTATCTTACTTTTATATCTTATTCTAATAAAACTGAAGAAAAAAGTAGACTTATTAATGTTGAAAACTATAAATTATCATTTGTAAATAATATATTAACTTTTGAATATGTGGCTAAATTAAACTATAAAATTATTGATAAAAACAAGTTATATATTCGACTCTTTGATGATTATGGATATTTTTCTATTTTCTTTGATGAATTAAAACAATCTTTTACTATTCCTTATAATGTGAAAAAAGAGTTTAAAGAAGACAATATTACTTACACTATAGATGCTCCTTCTTTAATAAATGAAAAAAGACCTCAGATTCAAAAAAAAGAAGAAGAGAAAAAAGAAATATCAATAACTGAAAGTTTTAAAGAAGAAAACCTTGTAAAAGTAAAAGATACTAAAGTAGAAGCAAAAACTTTAGATAAATTTGTTCAAAAAATAAAAGAGTATTTATTAGCAGTTGAAAAAGGTGAAGATAAATACGCACTAGTGTTTTTATTATTTGCATCATTTGTTTATGGAATGATTCATGCCTTAGGACCAGGACATGGAAAAGCTTTAGCTTTCTCATATTTTAGTTCAAGAAAAAGTTCATACACTCAAGCTTTTACTATATCATTTTTCACAGCATTTATTCATATTGTTGGTGCTTTAATTTTAGTTAGTATTTCTATTTTTATTATTGAGGGAATTTTTTCAAGTTTCTTAGATGATACAATTTCATATATTACTAAAACATCGGCTGTTTTGATTATGCTTTTATCTTTATATATTTTATATAGAAAACTAAGAAACAAATCTTGTGCTTGTTGTGCTTGTAATATTCCAGATACAAAAAATCAGATGTTTACAGTACCAAAAACAAAAGAAAACTTTGTTTTTAAAGCAAATACTGCAGTTCATGTGAGTGCAAATAATAAAAAAGAAAATTTATTTTTTGTACTCACAGCTGGATTAATACCTTGTCCAGGAACGGTAGTACTTTTTGTTTATGCTTTTATTTTAGAAACTTATCTTTCTGTTTTTCTTGCAAGTATTTTTATTAGTTTAGGAATGGGAATAGTGATTTTTGCTTCTTCATTTTTAGGAGTTTCTTTACATAAAGTATCTGCTAAGTCTGCAAAGTTTACAAACTTTTTAGAAATAACTTCACCTATATTTATGTTTTTCCTAGGTCTGTTTTTATTACTTAGTTGGGAAACAATTTAGAACTTTTTATATAAATTAAAAAGGCTAGGAGATTAATCTTCTAGTCTTTTAAACTCATTGATAATTTCATCAATATTTTCAACTCCAACAGAAATACGAAGTAAATCGATTGGAAGTCCAATCTCTTTTAAAAATTCATTTCCTTTTTTACTTTGAATTAAATCCCAGTGAGCTAAATAAGTATAAGGCATAAGTAGTGTAAACTCTGTTCCTAAACTTGGACCCTTTGCAAAGTTAAGCTGATCATAGACTTCTTTAAAAGGTTTTGTAAATGTAAGAGATACTATTCCTGTTAAACTGTTATCATCTCTCATTGTTTGAGAGTAATTTGCTTTATTTTCATCATTTAAACAGTAGTAAATATCTTTGATATACGAACATTTTTTAAAATACTCAACTAAGAGTTTTGTATTAGTTGATATTTTTTTTACTCTTTTTTCATAATCTTTTATTTCTATTGCTAATCTTTGCATATCTTTTATATATACAGGTTCACAATGCTTAAAAAATTCTACACAAATGTGAGAAAGATTATGTCTTTTATTTAAAATAATCGCACCCATTAAAACATCTGCATTGCCACAAGCAAATTTTGTAAGAGATTCTACAAAAATATCTGCATACTCTTCTAAGTCAAGATTAAAAGGTGTTGCAAAAGTTGTATCAATTACTAGTGGAATATTATACTCATCACAAAGTGCTCTTAATCTTTTAATATCTACAGTTTTAAGTAGTGGATTAGTTGGCATTTCTGTAATAATTGCAGATACTTTATTTCCTTCTATTTTTAAATAGTCTTCTAATAAATCAAGATTTAAAATATCTGGAAATATTTTGGATTGTTGATAGTGATGATTTACTATATTCATAGTATCTAGATATAACCATCCAAACTGAACTAGTATATTTCTTCCATTATGGTTTTGAATAGAGTTTAAACCACGTACTATTGAATATATTGCATTCATTCCTGAAGGTGCTAAACACACGTTTTTACTTGGCTGATTATAAGCTTTGGCTAAAGTATTTACAATAATATCTTTTGCGAGTTTTTTATCTTCAAGTTTTTCTTTATGAAGACAAGTTATTACTCCTATATCAAAGAGATACTTTTCAGCTAATCTTGATGATAAATTACATCCAACATGCTGAATATACATTAAAACTTTTTGAAGTTGAGATGTACCTTTTTGTACTAAAATTACTCCAAAAGCTTCATTTACTTCAATTTTATTGTGAATAAAATATTTATCACTAATCAACTCAACTGCTTTTTTAGAAGAGAGTAATACAACTTCAAAATCATCAGATACTTTGTACTTGTCTTTTATAAATAAAGCTAATTTTTTTAAATATGGATGCAGTATAAATCTTGGATAACCACTTTTTATTTTTTCCAATATTTCTGGCGTTTGCTTTTCATAATCAATAACGTCTTGAATATTAGGCATTGAAACTGATACTGCATGAATATTGTTAATAGGCAGTGTTTGTCCACACTCAATTGGCTTGAAAATTTCTTTACTCATAGGTCTTTCTTAGCTTATAGCTTGTTCAATATCTTTGATTAAGTCTTCTACATTTTCTAAACCAATAGAAAACCTAACTGTACTATCACTTATTCCAATAGCTGCAAGTTCTTCTTTAGAAAAAGTTGCATGAGAAATTTTTGCAGGAATTTCTACACGTGAATCAGGACTACCAAATGAACACTTCTCACCAAAGATTTTAGTATCTTCAATAAACTTTTCAGCTAATTCAACGCTTTTAAAATCTACACAAAACAGACCTGGAATATAATCCATTTGCTCATTTGCAAGTGAGTGTTGTGGATGTGATTTTAAACTTGGATGTGTTACTTTTACTATGTAATCTTGCTCTTCTAAATACTGTGCAATTATAATTGAGTTTTTCTCATGTTCTTGCATTCGCACCTTTAGTGTAGGAATTCCAAGTGTGATTAAATACACATCCATTGGGTTTTGAGATCTTCCACCTGCATTTGCATAATAATGAATCTCTTTTGCTAACTGGGGAGTTTTAGCAACAATTGCACCAGCAACAACTGCACCATGTCCCGAGATATATTTTGTAGTTGAAAATAGTGAGAAATCAGCTCCAAGATTTAACGGTCTTTGTGAAATAAATGTTGCAAGTGAGTTATCAACTGCAAAAAGTGCATTATTTTCTTTTGCTAATGTACCTACTTTTTTCAAGTCAATAATTTTTAATCCAGGATTTGTTGGACTTTCACATAAAACTAAATCAACTGGATTGTTTTTTAAGATATCTTCAATTTTATCAAACTCTAAAAAGTCAGCAAAATGAACAGTTACATTGTACTTTTCTTTAAATATTTTAAGTAATCTAAACGTTCCACCATAACAATCAGCCTCAACTAAAATATGTGAATTTGCTTTTAACACTGTTTCAAAAAGTAAAGCAACAGAAGCAATTCCTGTATGCGTACAAACACATCCAGCTCCTCCTTCAACTTCAGTAAAAAGATTTTCTAGCATTTCTCTTGTAGGATTATCACTTCTTGTGTAGTCATATATTTTATCGCCATCTTGTTTTTTTAAATCAAATGTTCCTGTATTGTAAATAGGAAAATGTGAAGCTCCCGTTTGTTCAGCAAAAGGTGCAAACTTTGCAATATGGCTTAATGATGTTTCTACATGTTTTTTCATAAAGTGTCCTAATAGTTATTATAATTTAACGTGATTATAGCTAAGTTTTTCTTTGAGATTATTCATTGCTAGTATTCTTTTTCTTTTGACAAAGTTTTGAACAATAGATTACATTCTCCCAATCACGTTCCCATTTTTTTCGCCATGAGAATTCTCTTTTACACACAGGACATAGTTTTTTTTCAAGATTAGTTTTGGATTTTTGTTTTTTCATAAATGTAGTTTTCCTTAAATTTATCTTAGTTTATTTAAAACTTAAATTTCTTCTATAAGTAAATAGTTTTCCATCTTATAAACTCTAGAAGCAATACGCTCGCAATCTTGCATATCATGAGTTACCATGATTGTATGTAGCTTATGTTCTTGTGTTATACTTTTAACTAAGTCTAGCATTACTATTTTTGTTTGCTCATCTAATCCTGAAAAAGGTTCATCTAGTAAAAGTATTGCTTTTTTTCTAAGTAGTACTCGAGCTAGGGCAACACGTTGTTGTTGTCCCCCTGAAAGTTGTGAAGATAGTGTGTTTTCAAACTCTTGTAATCCTACTTTTTCTAGGATACTTGAAACTGCTTTTTTATCTTCTTCTTTGGTTTTTCCTAAACCTAAAAGAATATTTTTTTGTACATTTAAATGCTCAAAAAGATTATGGTTTTGAAACAAAATACTCATAGGACGTTTTTCTACACTTAAATTTAATAGGTCTTTTTGATTTAATATTATACTTCCACTAAGTGGTTCTATAAATCCTGCTATTAAATCCAAAAGTGTAGATTTACCACTTCCACTTTGTCCTAAGATTGCTACAATTTCTTTTTCATTTACTTCTAAATTATAAGTATATTTTTCTTTAGAATTTGAGTTTTTGTAGCTGTATTCTAAGTCTTTTATTTTAAGCATTTTTGCTCCTAAATATTCTTGGTATTAAAATAAATACAGATAATACAAGTACTAAAAGTATTAGTGCAACTCCTGCTGCATCATTTGTGTTGTATGAGCCCATAAGTTGATAAAGATACCAGGGTAATGTTATAAATTCATCAGAACCAAATAGTGCAATAATACCTAAATCACCCAGAGAAAAACAAAAAGATAAGGCAAAAACATAAGCTAGAGATGATTTTAAATATGGCAGTTCCACTTCTTTATATCTTTGAAATGTACTAAGACCTAATGAAAAAGATAACTTGTCATATCGTTTTGCAGTTTTTTGCATGGCAGGTGCAATTACAGCTAAGGCAAAAGGTAAAGACATAAGTACATTTGCACTTAGTAGTGCTAGTGTTGACCAAATAACAAATGAACCATCATATTTTTGATACATCATAAAAAAGCCAAGACCTAATACTAAAGAAGGTATTGCTAAATAAATATTGCCAGAAAAAGCAATAATCGTGTTAAGTGTTTTTGAAAATGGTTTTGAAGCTAATCTTGTATCTAGGCAAAAGTTTCTTCTTGTATTACTTAAAAGTATTGCTGCAATTACAGTTATGATACTTGATATTGTTGCTAAAGTTATTGAAGTTAAAAACGATTGTATAAAAATTTTATCTGTAAATATTTTTGTAAAGTTTGCACTAAGTCCATCTAGAAAAATTACTATTAAAGGTGAGATAAAAAACAGTGTAAAAATAGAAATAATAAAGTATTGAATAGCTTGTATTATTTTTGTATTTTTCCAAATGATACTAATATCGTTTGTTTTAATATTACTAGTATTTATTTTAAAAGAAGAAGATAATACGACTAAAACTACAGAAATACTAAGCTGAATTAATGCAAGTTTTAAAGCTGTTTCAATATCAAAATCTAACTTTACAGCTTCATAAATTGCAACTTCTAGTGTATTATAACTAGGATTTCCACCAAGTAAAAGTACAACAGCAAAAGAAGTAAAACATAATAAAAATATTGTAGAAGAGATACTTAATAAACTTGATTTTAATGCAGGATATTCTACATAATAAAAGCATTTCAAAACAGAAAAGTTTAAACTTTTTGCAAGTTTATATTTCTCTTTTGGAATACTTTCAAAATTATGAAGTAATGATCTTAAAGCAAAAGAAGCATTAAGATAAACATGTGCAAGTAAAATTCCACCTAAGCCATAAAGATAAGTGCCAAAAGATGTATCAAAAAAGTATAAAGAAAGTTCATTTATATATCCCTTTCTTCCAAAAATACCAATAATTCCAAATACAACAATTAAAGTTGGCAATACTAATGATGAAGAAAATAGTGCTATTAAAGTATCACGTCCTTTGAACTTATTTTGATGAGTTAAAGACCAAGCTAGTAAAAGTCCTATGAATAATGAAAGAACTGTTGATAAAAAAGCCTGATAAATCGTAAATTTTAATAAGCCATATATTTTGCTATCAAGTGATGAAAAAAGGTTTGTTTCTTGTGCTGTGTATAGTGTATAAAATATTAGAAAAGAAAAAGATAATAATATAAAAGATAAAGCTCCACCTAAAAAAGTTGAGCTTTTAAATCTTTTTAAATCTTTTGACATTATTATTTTTGTACAGCTTTAAGCCATTCATCTATAATAGCTTTTCTTTGTTCTTGTACTTCTTTTCCATTCATTAAAATAAACTCTTGTGGTTTATGTAGTTTATCAAAGGCATCATGAAGTTTTACACCTTTTATAACTGGATATGCCCAGTTTGATGTAGGTATTAGTTCCGCGAATTCTTTACTATATAAAAACTTTAAAAATTTTTTACCTAGTTCTTTTTGCTTTGAAGATTTAACAATAGCAGCAACTTCAACTTGTGCATAATGACCTTCTTTAAAGTCTGCTGATTTGATATTAAATTTATTCTCTTCTACCATATGATAAGCTGGCGATGTAGTATAACTAAGTGCCATATCTGCTTC
>CALKDR010000025.1 GCA_938084175.1 uncultured Campylobacterales bacterium | reverse complement strand
GGATTTTCTTGTGTAATTGCTTCAATTCTTTCTAAACATCTTTTCATAAATGGTTCATATATTGATTCTTGAATTAATGCTCTAGATGGACAAGTACAAACTTCTCCTGAGTTAAATGCAAATAATACTAAACCTTCTATTGCTTTGTCAAAGAATTCATCATCTGCATCCATAATTGATTCTAAGAAGATATTTGGTGATTTACCACCAAGTTCTAATGTAGAAGGAATAATATTTTCAGTTGCATATTGCATAATTAATTGACCAGTAGTAGTCTCACCTGTAAATCCAACTTTTTTGATATCTGGATGAGTTGATAAATGCTTACCTATTTTTCCACCTGCTCCGTTAATAATATTTACTAAACCTTTTGGAAGAATATCTTGAATAATTTCCATTAACATTAAAATTGACATTGGAGTTGCTGATGCAGGCTTTAATACAACTGCGTTTCCAGCTGCTAATGCAGGAGCTATTTTCCATGCTGCCATTAATAATGGGAAGTTCCATGGAATAATTTGTGCAACAACACCTAAAGGCTCATAAACTTCTTGAGAAATTGTGTTTTCATCTAAATCAGATACATCACCAGATTCACCTCTAATTACAGATGCAAAGTATCTAAAGTGATCAACTACTAAAGGAACATCAGCTGCTAAAGTTTCTCTAACTGCCTTACCATTATCTAAAGTTTCAGCAATTGCTAAATCTTCTAAGTTTGCTTCAATTGCATCTGCAATTTTATTTAACATAGTTGATCTCTCAACAACAGTTGAATGCTTAAACGAAGCAAAAGCTGTCATTCCAGCTGCTACTGCTGCATCTACATCAGCTTCATTTGATCTAGGAATTCTTGTAAGTACTTCTCCATCTACAGGTGATACGTTATCAAAGTATTCTCCACTTAATGGTGCAACCCATTCTCCACCGATGAAGTTTTCAAATTGTTCTTTATATTGAGGTTTAGTATATGCCATTTTAATTTCCTTTTTTATTGTTTAATTTATGAAAAAACATTTCTTTAAAAGAAGTTCTGTTTTTCGCTTGATGAAATTCTACATGAGTTTTATAGCCTAATTATAGCTATTGTATAGCTTGAATATAGCGATGTATTTTTTTGTAACCATTTCCCATTTTTAGGTACTTTCAAAGCATATTTTTCTTTCAAATTTTCAATATATATGCTACAATATTTTATGAAAACATTTAACTATACATATAATGAAGAACTACTAGATACTTTAATAGATTTCTCTTTATTAAAAAAAGAAAAAAACATACTAATTCAAATCTTTTGTGGTCATAATAAGTTAACTTTACAAGAGATTGCAAATAAACTATTATCTGAATTGCCTAATGCTATTTGTATTGGTTCTTCAACAGATGGAGAAATTAATAATACTAAAATCACAACCTGTAATACTGTTATCTCTATTTCAATATTTGAAAACACAAATTTAAAAACAACATTTGCAAGAAAAAAAGACTCTTTTAAAAACGGTGTTGCAATTGCTCAAGAATTATGTCAAGAAGATACAAAACTATTAATTGCATTCTCAGATGGTGCTAAAACAAATGGAGAAGCTTTTATAAAAGGTATTCAATCAGTTAATAATGAAGTTATGGTTGCAGGTGGAATGGCTGGAGATAATGCAAACTTCACTCAAACTTTTATTTCTTCACAAAATCAAATTTTAACAAGCGGTGCTGTTGGTGTTGCTTTAAATTCTAAAACACTAAAAGTATTTAATGCTTATAATTTTAACTGGTCTCCAATTGGAATAGAGCATACTATTGATAAGGTAAAAGATAATAGGGTTTATCAAATATCAGGAATGAAACCTTTAGATTTTTATGAAAAATATTTAGGTGAATATGTAGCCAAAGCACTTCCTGCTACTGGAATTGAGTTTCCTTTAATTGCACAAAGAAATGGTTTACCAGTAGCACGTGCTGTTATAAATAAACATAAAGATGGAAGTCTTAGTTTTGCTGGGAACTTATATGAAGGAGATCTTGTAAAGTTAGGTTTTGGAAATGTTGAACTTATAATGAATAATCCTTTAGAATCCTTATTTGACTCTGATAATATTAAAGATACTCAATCATTTTTTATCTATTCTTGTATGGCTAGAAGAAGATATATGCCAAGTATGGTTGATATTGAAATCAAGCCATTTTCTCAAATTGCTCCAACTTCAGGATTTTTCACCTATGGCGAGTTTTATCATGATAATAGAAATAATGAATTATTAAACCAAACTTTTACCATTGTAGCTTTATCAGAAATCATTGATGATGAAAATGAAACAAAAGTATCTTGTGATATAAAAACATCTACACAAACAATAAGTGAACATGCAAGAAGTTTACAAGCACTTACGCATTTAATACAACAATCATCAAAAGATTATAGTGAACAATCAAAAGAGCTTGAAGAAGGTAGGAAATATGCTCAAAATCTAGTAGATTCACAAAAACAGTTTTTAAAACATGCAGTTCATGAAACAAATACTCCTTTATCTATTATTATGGGAAATATTGAAATGTTTGAAATGGAAAGCGGTAAAAATAAGCATATGTCAAATATTGAAGTTGCTATGAAAAATATTTCTAGTATTTATGATGATTTAAGCTATTTAATTAAAAAAAATCAGGTAAATGAAGCAACACATGAAATAAATCTAGTTGATTTTGTAAGAAGCAGAATTGACTTTTTCTCTCAATCTGCTATTAAATTCAAATCAGAATTTGATTTTTCATCACAAAGAAAAATAATTATATTAAACTTCAATGAAATAAAGCTTCAAAGAATAATAGATAATAATCTAACAAATGCTATAAAATATTCATTACCAAATGAAATAATAAAAGTAAAAATGGATGTAATAAATCATGATTGTCATTTAATAATTGAAAGTAGATCAAAGCAAATACTAGACCAACAAAAAATATTTGAAGAGTATTATAGAGAACAAATAAGTGACCAAGAAGGTTTTGGACTTGGACTAAATTTAGTAAAGCGTATTTGTAACGAAGAAAATGTAGGAATACAATTAGAATCTGGTGAAAACTGGACATCTTTTACATATATATTTAAGGAAATAAAATGAAAATATTACTATTAGAAGATGATGTAATGTTAAATGAAATGATTGGAGAATACTTAACATCAACAGGACATGTTGTAAAAAGTGCAACAACAGGAAAAGAGTGTATGCAGACTTTAGATGAAGAAAAATTTGATTTATTAATCTTAGATATTAACTTACCTGATATAAATGGATTTACAATATTAGAAAATCTTCATCAACAAAAAAGAATGATTCCTACTATTTATATATCAGCACTTATTGAAATTGAAGATATTTCAAGAGCCTTTGATATTGGATGCCATGATTATTTGAAGAAACCTTTTCATTTAAAGGAGCTAACAATTAGAATAAATAAAATTTTAAAAACAACTATTGTTCCACAAAGGCATAAAAGATTATCAAAAAATTATTCTTATGATTCTGAGACTATGACACTTTTGTTTAATAATGAACCACATATTTTACCAAAAAGACAAGTACAAATTATTGAACTACTTGCACATAATAGAAGCTTAGTTGTTCAATATGATATGTTTAGAAACTATGTTTGGAATGATGATTTTATTGATAATGCAACAATTCGTGCTGAAGTAAATCGTGTAAAAAAAGTATTAAAAGAAGACTTTATAAAAAATATTAGAGGAAGTGGATATATGGTAGAAAGACCTAATTAAGTCTTTCTACTTTACAAATACTCTAAAAATTTATCGAAACAT
>CALKDR010000024.1 GCA_938084175.1 uncultured Campylobacterales bacterium | reverse complement strand
TTTAGTTCTTCTTTGTCCGTGTTGTCCTGGAGCAAATGGTCTTTTTTCTAAAGCAGATTTTCCGTTAAGTCTTCTTTCACCTTTTAATCCAAGGTCTGCATCAAGTCTTCTCTCGATTTTTTCTACTGGTCCTCTATATCTAGCCATAACTACTCCTTACACTCTTCTTCTTTTAGGAGGACGACAACCATTATGTGGTAATGGTGTAACATCCTTTAACCATGTAACTCTGATACCTTCAATTGCACCAACAGCTTTAACTGCAGTATCTCTACCAGATCCTGGTCCTTGAATTTTAATACCAACGTTTTTAATTCCGTGTTCCATAGCTTTTGCAACAGCATCTTCAACAGCAGCTTGTGCAGCAAATGGAGTAGATTTTTTAGAACCTTTGAAACCTAAGTTTCCAGCAGATGACCATGCAATAGCATTTCCTACGCTGTCTGTAACTGTACACATAGTATTGTTGAAAGTTGCCGCAATGTGAACGATACCGTCAGCAATATTTTTTCTTACAATTTTTTTTCTAGTAACTTTTCTTTTTGCCATTAGTTATCCTTACTTCGCTGCTGCGCCAACAGTTTTCTTTTTACCTTTTCTAGTACGAGCATTAGTCTTAGTCTTTTGCCCTCTACATGGTAAACCTTTTCTATGTCTTAAACCTCTGTATGAACCTAAATCCATTAATGATTTAATATCCATAGCAACTTTTTTTCTAAGATCACCTTCAACTTCATAGTTTTTTTGTAATTCTAGTCTAATTGCTGCAGCTTCATCTTCAGTTAATTCGTGTGCTCTTTTATCTTTATCGATTCCAACAGCATCTAAAATTAATCTTGAATTATGTAAACCTATTCCGAAAATATACGTTAAAGCATATTCCATTCTTTTTTTATTTGGTAAATCAACACCTGCGATTCTTGCCATGTGTCTTATCCTTGTCTTTGTTTGTGTTTTTTAGTTTCGCAAATCACTCTTACGACACCTCTTCTTTTGACAATTTTACATTTGTCACACATTTTCTTTACTGAAGCTCTAACTTTCATTAGTCGTCCCTCTTTTTTTGTGTATTTTACCAAAATTACAACAGGACTGAACGATTAAGTACATTCCTAATACATTCATCCAACTCTTTATAAAACACAAAACATTTTATAAAAACTTCTCTTATGGTTGTAAAATGGATTTGGATTATAGTTATTTTTTACTTAAAAGTAGGTTAAGTTACTTGTATTAAGTAGTTTAATACAGCTTATAGTAGAATTTCAAAAAACAAATAAAGGTTTAACTTGTCAATAATATATAAAAATGAACTAATTAAAGTGGAAATAGAGAAAAGTGAAATCCCTTGGTTAAAGATTTTTACAAATAAAGAAATAAAAGAATTTTCACAATGTGATAGTGAAACGAAACTAGAAATATTTAGATGTTTAGATGTAATAGAAAAACAGATGCTAAAATATTTTGATGTTAAAAAGATAAATATTGCATCATTTGGAAACTATATGCCACATGTTCATTTTCATATTATGGCTAGATTTGAAGAAGATTCATATTTTCCAGAACCTATGTGGGGTAAAATTCAAAGAGAAGCAAATTTAAATCTACCCTCTTTTGAAGACTTTTTTGAAATTATAAAAAATAAATTATAAAAAATTAACCATCTTGGTTAATTTTTTCTATTAATTCTTCTAATACTTTTTGCGAATCTTTAATATCAATTTGACATCCACCAGCAGCTTTATGACCTCCACCACCATATGAAAGCATCAGTTCACCAATATTTGTTTTAGATGATTTATTAATTATTGATTTTCCAGTACTATATACTATGTTTTGTTTATCTTTACCCCAAACTTTGTGTATTGAAATATTTGCCTTAGGATATAAAGCATAAATCATAAATCTATTTCCAGGATAAATAATATCTTCATTAGTATAATCAATTATCAAAAGATTGTCTTTTACAAGTGTACACTTTTTTAATTGTTCTTTAAACTCATTTTCATATTTAAAATATAAATCTATTCTTTCTTTTATATCATCTAATTCTAAAATTTCATCTATATTGTGTTTTACACAATAATCTATCAAGTCCATCATTAATTGATAATTTGAAATTCTAAATTCTCTAAATCTTCCAAGTCCCGTTCGACTATCCATTAAAAAACTAAGTAATGGCCAACCTTGTGGATTTAAAATCTCTTCTTCAATAAAATCAGCTGAATCTGCTTTATTAGCTCCATTCATCATTCCAGTAAAATAACCAGGAAACCTGTCATCTACGCCATAATATTCAAATACAACTTGCGCTGCACTTTGTGCGTCTGGATCAATTAAATGATTATCTTTTTTTTCATTTCTTAAAATTTCTGAATAATGGTGATCAAAAGCTAAGTAAACTCCATCTACATAAGGAAGATTAGTAGTAATATCATTTGATGTGATTTCAACTTTTCCATCTTGCATATCTTTTGGATGTACAAATTTGATTTCATCAATAACACCAATATATTTTAATAAAGTTCCACATACAAGTCCATCCATATCACTACGTGTTACTAATCTATATTTCTTTTCATTCATATTGGCTTTTTATAATTATAAAATAAAAATTATTAATTACAAGAAAAAAGGGGAAGTGTTTTAAAGTAAGGTTAAGTTAATAAAGAAGGCCTATGCCCACTTTATTATTTATTAATGTAGTTGGCGATTACATCACCCATTTCAGTTGTAGATAAAACTTCTTTAGCATCAAATTCAGCTAAATCTTTTGTTCTATAACCATCTTTTAATACATTTTTAATCGCATTTGTAATCATATCAGCAGCTTTTTCTTCGCCTAATGAATATCTTAACATCATAGCAGCACTTTCAATTGTAGCAATTGGATTTGCAATACCTTGACCAGCAATATCTGGTGCACTTCCATGAATTGGTTCATAAACTGCAGTTTTATCTCCACTTGAAGCAGAAGGCAATAATCCAATAGAACCTACAACCATAGATGCTGTATCAGATAAGATATCACCAAAAATATTTCCTGTAACTATTACATCAAATTGTTTTGGGTTTCTTACAAGTTGCATAGCTGCATTATCTACATACATATGAGTTAATTCAACTTCTGGATAATCAGCCGATAGTTCAATCATTGTATCTCTCCATAATTGTGAAACTTCTAAAACATTTGCTTTATCAACAGAACATACTCTTCTATCTCTTTTCATAGCAAATTCAAAAGCTTGTTTACCTATTCTTATTATTTCATCTTTTGTATATACCATTGTATTATATGCTTTTTGTCCATCATTAGCTCTAGGTTGTCCAAAGTAGATTCCGCCAATAAGCTCTCGAACTACCATAATGTCACAACCTTCAATAACTTCAGGTTTAAGTGTAGAAGCATTTACTAATTCATTATAAACAATAGCAGGTCTTAAGTTAGCATAAACACCTAACTCTTCTCTTAGTTTTAAAAGTCCTGTTTCTGGTCTTAGTTCTCTAGGAAGTGCATCCCATTTTTCTCCACCAATTGAACCAAATAAACAAGCATCAGATGCTAATACACCAGGAACTGTTTCAGGAGGTAAAGGAACACCTGTTTCATCAATTGCAATTCCACCCATTAAGTATTCTTTATAATCAAGCGTAAAATCACAAGCTCCAGAAACTGCATCTAATACTTTAATTGCTTCATCAACAATTTCAGGACCAATACCGTCACCTTTGATTATTGAAATATTATATTTTTTCATTTTACTTTCCTTCAGCCATTTCTTCAATTGCGTAATTAATTAATCCACCACTTGCAATTAATTCTTGCATAAATGGAGGAATTGGAGTGAACGTATATTCTTTTTTCGTTGTATCATTAGTAATAACACCGTTATCTAAATTAATACTAATAGTCTCACCCTCTTTAATTTCTAAAGATTCTGGTAATTCAAAAATTGGTAATCCCATATTAAAAGCATTTCTATAAAAAATTCTTGCAAATGATGGTGCAACAATTGCAGCAACTCCAGCAGCTTTTAAAGCAATAGGTGCATGTTCTCTTGAGCTTCCGCAACCAAAGTTTTCTCCAGCAACAATAATGTCACCTCTTTGTAATTTATTAGGAAATTCAGGGTCTGCATCTTCCATAATATATTTTGCTAAATGTTCTGGATCTGAACTATTTAAATATCTAGCAGCAATAATAACATCAGTATCGATGTTAGCTCCAAAATTCCACACTTTTCCAGTAATCTTATTCATATTTTGTATCCTTAGTTTTCAATAAAATTTTCAATATTTTCAAAGAATTATTTTTTAAAACGTACATTTTATCTAATAGTTTAGTAATTTCTGATTAAATAAAAAAAATTAATTAGATTCTTAGCTATTTTGGATATAATGTCAATCTATTTTAAAAAAGAGGATGTTCGATATATGAGCGCAAAAGATTTAAATAAAGCAATTGAACAAACGGTTAAAGAGTATAAAGATTCTATTTTAACTTATGAAAAAATTATTAAAATCTTTCCTAAAGCACCATCAGGTGCTAATGTAAAAAAACTTTTAGCTTTCATACAATTATATAACGTAACTGTAATTAGTTCGCAAGAACAAGCAAAAAGAATGAATGCAGAAGAGGCAAAGAAAAGAAAAGAACAAAGAGAAAAACTAATAATGAATGAAGATGATGTATATGATCTTCTGAAAAATAAAGAGTTATTAGAATGGTCTAGATCTGACTCTCCTGTTCGAATGTATTTAAGAGAAATGGGACAAATTCCATTACTTACTAAAGAAGAAGAAATAGAAATTTCTAAAAAAATTGAAATGGGTGAAGATGTAATTCTTGATGCAATTTGTTATGTACCATACTTAATAGATTTCATATTAGAGTACAAAGAACCTTTAGTAAATAGAGAAAGAAAAGTAAAAGAATTATTCAGAAACTTTGATGATGAAGAATCTGATAGTTCAGCTGATGAAACAACTGAAGTTGAAACTACAAATGATGATAAAGCTGATGGAAAAAAACAAAAAAAACTTGATAAAAGAGCTACAACTATTGTTGAAGCGTTCAAAGTATTAGAAAAAGCAAAAAAAGATTGGCTTAAATTCTTAACAAAAGAAACACCTAAATCTGATGCCGAATCTGATCAAATGCAACATAATCTTGCAGTTGCTTTTAAAAAGAGAATTTTAAAAGAAGCATTATTAGATCTTGGACCTACGTCTAAATTAATTACAGAAATTGTAAAAGCTATGGAAACTGCGCTTAAATCAGATACTGGTTTTGAACATGAACTTAAAAGATTAGAGTATAAATTACCTTTATTTAATGATACATTATTACAAAATCACCAAAAGATTTTAGATAACATTATCAATTTAACTAAGGTACAAATTACAGGAATGGTTCCTGAAGCTACAATGGTTTCTACATATATGGAAATTAAAAAACTTTTCCAAACAACAGAAGCTTCAAAAGATGGCTTTGATTTAGAACCTGAAGAGCTTAAAGATGTTTTAGAGCAGATTAAACGTGGTAAAGATATCACTGATAAATCTAAAACAAGAATGGCAAAATCGAATCTTAGACTTGTTGTGTCTATTGCAAAAAGATACACAAATAGAGGGTTACCTTTCTTAGATTTAATTCAAGAAGGTAATATTGGTCTTATGAAAGCTGTTGATAAATTTGAGTATAAAAAAGGATATAAATTCTCTACTTATGCAACATGGTGGATTAGACAAGCAATTTCAAGAGCAATTGCTGATCAAGCAAGAACTATTAGAATTCCAATTCATATGATTGAAACTATTAATAGAATTAATAAAATCATTAGAAAAGGTATTCAAGAAAATGGTAAAGAGCCGGATGTTGATGAGATTTCAAAAGAAGTAGGTTTACCTGTTGATAAAGTTAAGCAAGTAATTAAAATTACTAAAGAACCTGTATCACTTGAAGCTCCAATTGGATCTGATGATGATGGTAAATTTGGTGACTTTGTTCCAGATGAAAAAGCTCCAACACCTGTTGATAACATTATGAAAGAAGATTTACAAGGTCAAATTGATCAAATCTTAGCACAACTTAATGAAAGAGAACAAGCAGTAGTTAGAATGAGATTTGGGCTTATGCATGATGCTTCAGATAGAACACTAGAGGAAATTGGGAAAGAACTTTCTGTTACAAGAGAAAGAGTTAGACAAATTGAATCAAGTGCAATTAAAAAGTTAAAACATCCAAAAGTTGGAAAAAACCTTAAGAACTACGTAGAAAGTTAAAAATGGATTTTTTTGAAGATTGGGTTGAGTTAGACTTAAACCCTGTTATAACTTTTTCTTCTACATCGAAGATTTTATATACAAACTCTGAAGCTCAGTTTTTATTAAATAGAATAAAACAAAAAGAGCTTTATGATATAGCACTACAATATGCTCCAAAATCTTTTGGAGCAGAGACATCATATATTAATTTAACTATACAGAATTATACATTCTATGCAATAACTGTTAAATATGATAATGAAGATGAAATTCATATGAAGCTTTACAAAAGTGCTATGGTAAAAAAAGAAACGACATTAAATATAAAAAACATAAATAGTACAAATATTTTTACATTAGTAGACCTATCAATTTCAACAAATAAAATTAAAACAGATACTTTATATACAAAAAATTATGACCCATCTATTCCTGAGTTTAAACTAGATGCAAGTTCATTTATTAAAACACTAAACCAAGTGTTTGAAGCATTTGAAGGTTCTATTGATATTGCTTGTTCTATTTTGCTTAAAATTGGTGAGTATATAAAAATTGAAGGTAAAAAATATTCTTTAATTGCTGTGGAGATAACAGCTGATAAGAATGCTAGAAAAGAATTACTTCAATATAAAGAAGATAGCTCATTTATTCTAACATGTGAAAACAATAAAATAACTATAGATTTACCTTTAATTATTTAAAATACTACTTAATAATATTATTTCAAAGCTTTTATTTTCTATCTAAAAGCTTTGAGAATAATACTCCAATAGGAACAATTCCTAACCCTATAATAAAAGCAATCGGAAGAAATAACTTATTATTATTTAAAGCAAAAAATCCAAATACTAAAGTTGCATAACCTAACACCCTATAAATTGATAAAAAACCTGTTGCTGAAAAAATAGTATTCTTAATAGAATTCTTTTTAATTTTAGTTTTCTCGTCACTAATAATCTCTTTAATCTTAGCAGGTGTTAATTCTTCTTCAGGAATTTCTTCGTATTCTGTATATAGGTCATAGGGATCATCAATTTCATCAACCTTATCACGATCTTGTAAAGAAGGTTTGCTCATATCAAGATTTGAAAGTCTATTATTAATATTACTTCTATAAGAAAGAAATGAGGCAATTGTAATTAATAAAGAAGATACAAATGCAACTTGAGTATTCAATAACCAAATATTGTTATTAAATACTAAAGAATACATAATTAAACATAAATCTAATACTATAAAAACTAATGCAAAAGTTTTAACTTCTTTATTAATCTTCATCGTCATTTAATCCTTTATCACCATGCTTTGCTCTATAAGCATATCTTGGATCATCTTCCATCCCTTCATAAGATTTTTGAGCTCTTTTGTATGCTTTATAAACATTAAGTCCAGCTGCTGCTATTCCCCAAAATACTCCAAGCCATAATAGCCAATCAATTTCAAAAAGTGCTTTTAATCCATAACCAATACCAAAACCAATTACTACTGCTGCAACCATAGAAATACCTAAAGATAGATTATCTAAAGCTTCAAGCTTATCTCTGTGTTTTGGACTTATCTTTTCTTCATTATTTTCCATAAAAAACCTTAGTTAATATATGAACAACAATAATCACTTATTGTTTTCACTTTTATATCAAAGCTCGAATTAGCAATTACAGAAAAAGAAGTATCTGCAGTATAAGTATTCCAAGTGTTCTCACCTGCTAATTTAACTTCAACCTCACCTGCTAGAATTTCCATTAATTCAGCTTGTTCAGTTCCAAAGTTATAAGTTCCTGGCATCATAATTCCTAAAGATTTACTTTCGCCATTCTCATCAATAAATGATCTACTTGTAACATTACCATCAAAATATATATTTGCTTTTTTTACTAATTCTACATTTTTAAAACTTGACATTTTTTTCCTTTTAAAAGTTTTTCATTACATCAGAAGCTGCATTAATACACGCATCGATATCATCATTTGTCATAACAGTTGAAATAAAACCAGCTTCATATTGAGAACAAGCGAAATAGAAACCTTTTTTTAACATTTCATGATGGAATTTTGCAAATCTATCAAAATCACATTTTGCTACTTGTTTAATATTAAATGGTTGTTCTTCACAAAAGAAAAAGCCAAACATAGAACCTCTAGTGTTTACTTGTAAAGGAATGTTATTTGCACTTGCTACTTCTTTTAAACCATTAACTAGTCTTAATGCTTTATCATTTAATACTTTGTAAATAGCTGGGTTTGCTTTTAGTTTTCTAAGATTTGTAAGACCTGCTGTCATAGCAACTGGATTTCCACTTAAAGTTCCAGCTTGATAAACAGCACCATCTGGTGAAAGATAATTCATAATTTCACAAGAACTTGCAAATGCTCCAACAGGCATTCCTGCACCTATTACTTTTCCAAAAGTAATAATATCAGGCTTAGCAGCAACAATTCCGCTAGCTCCTGTTAAAGAAACTCTAAATCCTGTCATTACTTCATCATAAATTAATAAAGCACCATTTTTATCACATAACTCTCTACAAGCACTTAAAAACTCTTCTGTTGCTGGAACTAATCCCATGTTCCCAGCAATTGGTTCAATAATAATACAAGAGATATCGTTTGAATCTTCAAAACATTTTTTTAAGTTTTCGATATTATTATATTCACAAACTAAAGTGTGTTTTGTTAAATCAGCTGGAACACCTGGAGAACTTGGAGTTCCAAATGTTGCTAATCCTGAACCTGCTTGAACAAGTAAAGAATCAGAATGTCCGTGATAACATCCTTCAAATTTTAAAATATCATTCTTTTTTGTAACACCACGAGCTAGTCTAATAGCTGACATAGTAGCTTCAGTTCCAGAACTCACAAATCTAACTTTGTCAATGTAATCATACATCTCTACAATTTCTTGTGCTAATTGTGTTTCAAGTTCAGTAGGAGCTCCAAATGATAAACCATTTTTAACCGTTTTAATAACTGCTTCTTCAACATCTTTATCACAATGTCCAAAAATAAGTGGTCCCCAAGATTGTACAAAATCTAAGTACTTATTTTCATCTACATCATAGATATATGCGCCTTTTCCTTTAGTTATAAAAGGTGGAGTTCCTCCAACACTTTTAAATGCACGAACTGGAGAGTCAACACCACCTGGTATTACTTCACAAGCTTGTGAATATGCTTTTATTGAATTATCAAACATTTATATTCCTATTAATTTTCTATTAGTGATATTCTACTATAATCACGTTATGAAACTTATTATACTTAGCCTTATTATTTCAATATCTTTACATTTATTAATATTCACAGATTATCCTATTACAAAAATAGAAAAAGTAATGAATAATGATGATAAAAACATAAAAAAAGCTAATGTAACTTTTGTGAAAATCAAAAAAGAGATCAAAAAAGATATAAAAGTAAAAGCAGTAAAAAAAGTTGAAATAATTAAAAAGAGTGTTAAAAAAAATATCAAAAAAACTACTAAAAAGAGACTAATTAGTAAGAAAGTTTCAAAAAAACTTGTAAAAGTTCCTAAAAAAATAGAGTATACAAAGAAAAGAGTAAATAATATACCAAGTAATAAAAAAGTACAAGCACTAAAAAATAGAACATTAGAAGATTTTTTATCACAAGAAGAACCTGTAAATAAAAAAATATTAAATGAAATTGAAAAATTATATGGTGTAGAGTTTGAAACATTTACAAAAGTTCAAAAAGCATTTATAAAGAAAAATCTTAATAGTTTTCAACAAGTAACACAAAGAGTTCTTTCAAGATTAGGATATCCACGTCTTGCAGCAAAATTAAGAATATCAGGTATAAATATAGTAGAATTTGTTTTTCATGCAAATGGTAATATATCAAATTTACGAATAACTAATTCATCAGGTTATGAAATACTTGATAAATATACCCTTGAATTAATTGAAATTGCGTATAAAGATTACCCAAGACCAAAAACATCGACTAAATTAAAATTTAATGTTCGATATAAATTATATTAAAAGGAAGTGAATGAATAAAGAACAAAAACAATCATATTTGAAAAAACTATTGAAAGGACAAATTAGTCTTACTATAACTTTTTGGTTGTACTTTGTTTTTTTAAGTCTTTGCATAAATATTTTTTTAGATAACAGTTTTAGCCAAGTAGATTTCCAAAGAACAAATTATGATCATTATTTTAGTTTGTTAATTTATTTATTAACTTTTGTTTATTCCATATTAATTTTTATTTCTGTTCAAAGAAGTGCGAATAATTATTCAGGGAATAAATTTTGGTCGTTCTTAGCAAAGGTTATTATTTCTATAAATCTTTTTTTCTCTTTATATTCAGCTTATGATTTAGTAAAAGTTTATTTATTTGAAGACTATGCTATAAAAAGTGAGATAAATAGTTTCAAAAGTAAACTTCCTTTAAAAGTTGATTCTTTTAGTTATTTAATAAATGTTGATATTAAAGAAAAAAATATTTATTATACTTATCAGTTAAAAAATATTGATAGTCATTCAAAATATAATTTAAATAAGTTTAAATCAGGTATTCAAGAATCATTATGTGAAGATGACAGCACTTTAAAACTTTTGAAAAAAGATTATGTTTTAGATTATACATATATAAATAAAAACGAAGAAAAATTTACAAATGTTATTACAAACAAATTAAGTTGCGGCAAAAATATTTATGATTTAGAAATACTTAGAGAAATACTTAGACAAGAAGAATAAAAGGCATAGACAAATGAATTTAGAAGAAATACAGAAAGAATTAATTGAAAACTTTGATTTAAAAAAAGTTATGGAACTTTTGGATAAATTAGATGAAAACTACATAGAAGTAGATTTAATCCACAATATTAAAGGTTTAGTAAAAATGGCTTATCTTTCAAGAGAAATGGAAGATATAAGCTTCTCCTCTGGTCATTTTATAATTAATAGATCTTATTACGAAGGTGAAGAAGTAGAATACAGTTTAAGTTTTTTACTTGAAGTTAATACAAATCTTAATTATAAACTTGAAAAAGCTTTTGAAACAAAAAATATAAATGAAAAAGAATTACAAATCAAAAGAAAACTAGAAGAGTTATTGATTTTTAATCAAAATGCTTTAAAAGAGAATAAAGATGATTATGTTTATGAAGCTAATGTACAAAGAATTGAAAGAATAATTGAAATAATAAATTAGTAAAAAGTCTAAACAAGACTTTTTACTTTTTTATTTATAGTGGCTAAAACTAGTTCTCGTAGAGTTTTACAAGCAACTGCTGTAGAAATACCACTTGCATCATATTTTGGAGAAAGTTCAACAACATCCATTCCCACAACATTTTTTAATCTTGATAAAGTTTGAATAATCTTTTGCATATCATGAAAATCTATTCCACCAGGTTCAGGAGTACCAGTTCCAGGAAAACAGAAGGATCAAATACATCTAAATCAATTGTAATATAAACAGGTTTATTAATAAGAATATCAACTCTGTCACTTAAAACAATTATTTTATGCTTTGATTTTTATAGTTTCCTTTCATAATTGTATAAATCCATATATCTAAATGCTAATAAATTCTCTAAAATTGCAAAAATTACAATAAAATTTATAAAAGAACTTCCACCATAAGAAAATAGAGGTAAAGGAAGTCCAACAACGGGTGCAAAACCTATAACCATTAGTATGTTCACACTCATATTAAAAAACAGTAAAAGCCCCAATCCTGAGGCAAATGCCCGGATGACGTAATCATCTTTAAAATAATAGTTTAAGCTTAGTAAATGTGCAATTAATAAACCATATATAAAAATTAATCCAAAAGCACCTAAAAAACCATATCTTTCTACGAAATATGCAAAAATAAAATCACTAGTTGCAATTGGAAGAAATTTTAATTGTGTTTGAGTAGCTTCATCACTTAACTTTCCGATTAATCCACCTGAACCAATTGCAATGATAGATTGTTGCACGTGGTAACTAGGTTTTTCTGAAATAAAATCTTTTATTCTTTTCTTTTGATAATCTTTTATTAAATATGTATAAATAAAAGGAGAAGAAATACCAATAACTAAAAGTATTGATGTCCATATTTTCCAATTTACACCAACAATAAATAAAATTCCATAACCAACAAGTAATAATACTAAAGCCGTACCTAAATCAGGCTCTTTAGCTATTAAAACAAAAGGTAATAAAATATAAAAAGAAAAATAAGCGAAATCAGTAAAACCATAACCTTTTTTAGGTGGTGGCCTGTTATGAATTAAATATCCAAGCATTAAAATATAAATAGGTTTTATAAGCTCTGAGGGCTGCATTGTTGTATTTAAAACAGGTAAAGGAAGCCATCTTTTGGCACCTAATTTAGTAACACCCCAAAATTCTACAGCTAATAAAAGTAAAATACCTAACCAATAAAGAAAAGGTATCCATCTTAACTTTTTTCTAATTGGCAATATGAAAACTATTATAAAAGCAAAAAATGAAAGTGTAAAGTATATTAATTGTTTATTCGCTAATATTTCATTAGTTTCACTTATAAGATGATATGATAAAAATATCAAAGGTAAAACAAATAGTATTAACAAATAGTCAAAATGGGAAATAATTCTCTTATCAAATAAACGCATAGTGAAAGAGTATCTAAAAATGTATAAAAATTTTATTGTTCAAGAAACAAATAGATTAGATAAATTCTTAGCATCACAAATTGATGCTTCAAGAAATCAAATAGAACAACTTATTAAAAAAGAGTTCGTAAAAGTAGATGGTAAAACCGTAGCAAAATCAGGTTTAAAACTAAAAGAAAATCAAGAAATTGAAGTTTGTTTTCCTGAAGCAGAAATACAAACAATCAAGAATGAAGATTTTATTAAAAAATCTTTAGAAGGTAAAGATGTAAAAATAATTTTTGAAGATGAACATATACTTGTTCTTAATAAACCTGCAAACTTAACAATTCATGATGCACCAAGTGTAAAAGATGCGACTTTAGTTGATTGGTTAAAACTTCAAAAAATATCACTTTCAACAATTTCAGGTGAAGAACGTCATGGAATAGTTCATAGGTTAGACAAAGGTACAACAGGAGTAATGGTTGTTGCTAAAACTAATCAAGCACACGCTTGTTTATCGGAACAGTTGCAAGATAAAACAATGGGTAGATATTACCTAGCAATTACTGATTTACCCTTAAAAGATGATGTAATAGTTGATAAAGCAATTGCTAGAAATCCAAATAATAGATTAAAAATGTCTATACAAGAAACAGGAAGAAATGCAAAGTCAGCATTTAAAAAAATTGATCTGAGTAAAAATGAAACTTTTGAATTAGTTGCAGCAAAATTATTCACAGGTAGAACTCATCAGATAAGAGTTCACTTAAGTTCGATGAATAGGCACATACTAGGAGATAATTTATATGGTTTTAAGGGCGATTTAAATAAAATAAATAGATTTTATTTACATGCATATAATCTGTATTTAATTCATCCAAAAACTAATGAATTAATGACATTTAAGGCAGATTTACCCGATGACATGAATGAATTCTTAAATAAACATTTTCAAATGGAGAATATACATGACAAAATTGATGCAAACAACATCATTGACAGCTTTACTTCTTTTACTTAGTGGTTGTAACAATTTAAATAATAATTTAAACACACCCCAAAAACCTAAAATTGATGAAACTCTTGAAGTTGTAGATAATACATCTTTAAAATCAATTTCAGATATGACAGCTATAGCATTTGAATGGAAAAAGGTAGAAGATCCAAGAGTTATAGGTTACAATTTTTATAGAGCTAATATGCATAAAGACGGAAGAAGACTTAAGCTTATTGATTCTGTAAAAAATAAATACTCTACACACTTTGTAGATACGAAGCTTGAACCAAATACAAAATATGTTTATCAAATTTCTTCAAAAGCTGCAAATGGCATTGAATCAAATACAACTAATGCATATGTAACACAAACTCTACCTAGAATAGTTCCTGTTAGTTTTGTTCAAGCATTATCAGATTTACCAAATAGAATCAAAATCGTTTGGAGACCACATCCTGATTTAAGAGTTGAATATTATAAAATTGAAAAGTTCAATTCAACATTAAACGAGTGGAATACAGAAAAAAAAATAAAAGGAAGACTTCAATCTGAATATATTGATACAAATTTAGATAATGATGAGTCTTTCAAATATAGAATTACTGCTTATACATTTGAAGATATAGCAACTAACCCAAGTTCTGCTGTTACTGCAAAAACTAAAGCACTACCAATGGGTGTTCAACAATTAAGAGCTACAAATAACGAACCTAAAAAAATACTTGTAGGATGGGAAGCATCTGTTACACCTGATGTGATTAAGTATGAAATTTTAAGAAGTTCTATTAAATCATTTGGTTTCTCAAAATTAAAAGTTGTTAATAAAAATACTTTTGCTTATACAGATGAAATAAATGAAGATGGAAAAGAATATTTTTATAAAGTTATATCAATAGACAAAGATAGTCTAAAAAGTTCATCAAAAGTTGATGCAGTTAAAGGTGCAACTCTAAATAAACCATCAAAACCAACAATAACTTTAGCTCAGATACAAGGTTCTAAAGCTATTTTAAATTGGTTACCTTCAGATGATAGAGCGATTTCGTACAATGTTTACAAAAAAACAATGTTAAATTTCTTTGAATCAAAAACAGAAAAATTTACTGATATAAAAGATTTAAGATTCGAAGACAATAATATAATCACAGGAATTGAATACAAATATTCAATTCAAGCAAATGACACTTATGGATTAATGTCAAAAAAAACTGAAGATGCATCATTAATTCTTCCAAAAATTCCTGTAAAAAAGTAGTTCTAAAACATGCCTCATATAGTATTTAACAAAACAGACTTAATTAGTACGCCATCTTCAAAAGATGGTGTTGACTTTAAATTTATTGCAAAATCATACAACTTTACATCTTATGAAAGAAGTACAGAATATAAAATTGCTGTTGAAAATGAAAACAAAGAATTTTTATTAACAATAAAAGATAAAGACGATAATCAAATGATTAAAAGTGATAAGATTACAAGAGTAGCTCCTATTACTATAGTTAAAGACGCTTTAAATTCTTATGTAGCTTCAATTAATCCAACAGTAGTATTTTCAAATACAAATACAATTAATCAAAAAGCAGAACCTTTAAAAGAATATTTAAAAGATATAAACTATTTTGTAGATGAATTTGAAACAAATAAAGAGATTCAAATAGAGGTTGGTTTTGGTAGTGGAAGACATCTTTTACATCAAGCGAAAAACAATCCTGATGTTCAATTTATTGGATTAGAGATTCATACTCCATCAATTGAACAAGCCTTAAAACAAATGAAACTTCAAGATATTACAAATGTATTAATTGTAAATTATGATGCAAGATTATTTATGGAATTTATTGATTCTAATAAAGTAGGAAAAATATTTGTTCACTTTCCTGTTCCTTGGGATAAAAAACCACATAGACGAATTTATTCAAATGAATTTATAAATGAAGCACTTAGAGTTTTAAAACTTGATGGTACCTTAGAACTTAGAACTGATAGTAGAAAATATTTTGATTATTGTACAGAATTATTGACTAATTTACCAAAAGGTAAAATCACAATCGATATTAATAAAGATTTAGCAGTATCAAGTAAATATGAAGATAGATGGAAAAAACAAGGTAAAAATATTTATGATGTTGTTTTACAATCACATACTATAGATGAAGCTTTAGTAATACAAAAAGATTTTTCTTTTGATTTTGATATAAACTTTGAAGAAAGAATAGGAAAAATTACAACTAAATCTATAGTAGAAAAAGATTTTTTTGTTCATATTGAAGATTTATTTACAATTGAAAATGAAAAAAACTCTGGTTTAATACAACTTACAATGGGTAATTTTGATAGACCAGTAAGTAAATATGTAATCATTAGAAATGGGAAATTTGACTATTATCAAGGTACTCCTATTCCAACAAGTTCAAATATAAAAGCTCATAATAAATTAAAAGAGATTCTTAAATAATGCTCGAAGCCAAAAATATATACCTATCATATGATGATAATAAATATATTATAAAAAAAGGAAATTTTTCTATTAAACCTAAAGAATTCATCTTCATAGGTGGAAACTCAGGAAGTGGAAAATCAACTTTATTAAAATCTTTTTATGGAGAAATACCTTTAAAACATGGTAGTTTAAAGATTGATGGTGTAGAAGTTTTTGGAATAAAAGGAAAAAAACTTAGAGTTTTAAGAAAAGATATTGGAGTAATATTTCAAGATTATAAACTTGTTAACGAATATACTATTGAAGAAAACATTATGATTCCTTTAAAAATCAATGGCTATTCAAGCGAGATATCTAAAGATCAAGCAAAGAAACTATTATCACATGTAAAACTTTCTCATAGAGCTGGATATTACCCAAATGAATTAAGTGGTGGGGAGCAGCAAAGAGTTGCAGTTGCTAGGGCACTTGCACATAATCCAAAAATTATAATAGCAGATGAACCAACGGGAAACCTTGATGATTATTCAGCTGAAGTTGTATGGAATTTATTAAAAGGTGCTAATGAACAATTAGGAATTACAATTGTTGTAGTAACACATAGAGTTCCAAAAAATTTAGGAATTAAATTTAGACAGTTGTCTTTAGAGGATGGTATAATATATGAAGTTTCTTAAAAATATTTTTGCTTTCTTAATTCCATTATGCTCAATGCTTTTAACATTTTCATTATATTTGTTAATTGATAATGTTGTGAATAACTATAAGAAAAAAATATCAAGAGACTACTCTATTGTAATAGTTACAAATACGCCTTTAATAAAAGAAAATATTGATGAGTTAGCAGGTATAAAAGTTGAAAGAATTCAAACTTTACCTAAAGATAAAATAATTAATGATATAAAATCAAATTTATCAACATCTTCAATAGCACTACTTAAAAAGAAACTTCCAAATTTCTATCAAATATACCTAAAAGTATTCCCTACAACAAGTGAACTTGAGACAATAAAAGAAACTTTGTTACAAAACAAAAATGTTAGAAATGTTGAAGTGTTTTATAAAAATCATAATCAAACATATTTACTTTTACTATTATTAAGTACGATTTCTTTTATACTATTTTTTATAATTACAATTTTTGCAATCATAATAATTGCTAAGCAAATCAAACTATGGTTTCACGAACACAGTACTAGAATAGCTATTTTAAGACTACATGGAGCATCTGTTTTATATAGTGCTTCTACAGTATTAAATTATGCGATTGTTAGTTCTTTATTAGCATTCATAATAGTGGGTGGTTTTTTATATTATATTTCTAATAATATGACTTTACTCTTTCCTATTGAATTACATGAAATAATTAATGTGGAAGTTGATTTAAACTATGAACTATTTAAATTGTTTATACTTTCATTTACAATTTCTATTTTTACAATACTTGGTGTATTATTAAAGTATAAAATAAATGATGAATAAACTAATATTTTTATTTTTATTCACTTTTACTAGCATTGCTTTTTCTTCAACAAAAGTAATAGATAACAAAATTAAAAGTAATAAAAAAAACTTGAATAAAAGTGTTTCAAAAAAGAAACAAACATCACAAAAAGTGAAGTCTTTAGCTAGTAAAATAGAATCACAAAACAAAAATATTATAAAGCTAGAAAAAAATATAAAAAAAGTAAATTCAGATATTAATGAACATGAAATGCTTTTAGAAGAATCAAAAGTAAAATTATCTCAATTAAGAAAAAAATCTTCAAGCCTTATAAAAGAAAAAAAAGGGAATGAAGAACAAATAGTTGATACTATTATTGAAGATTTTTCTACTTCTATTGCCCTTAAGTTAGCTTCAAAAAATACGCTTGGAGAATTAATTGATAGTGAAATATATACACTACTTTCTGAAAACTCTAAGGATCAAATTCTAAAACTTGATAATAGTTATGATTTATTAACTAATAATACAAAAATGAATAAAAAGAAAATACAAAAGATTTCTACTTATATTGAAAAAAGAAGAAAAACAAAAAACACATTAAACACCTTAAAAAACAAGCACTCTAAATCTTTAGTTAATCTAGAAGGACAACATAAATCTTATCAAAAAGAGTTAAAAAAAGTAGTTGAACAACAAGAATCTTTAAAAAAACTTTTATCAAACCTTAATATTTTGAAAGAAGCCGAAATTAGAAAAGAAAGAATTAGAAAAGTTAAAATTCAAAGACTACTTGCTTTAAAGAAAAAGAAACAAGAAGCAAAAAAAAGAAAACAGAATAAAACAAAAGCAAAAAAAGAAACTATACAAACAGCAGAAGTAAGAAATCAAAAATATGCAAAAAATCTAAATTTAGATGTAAAAAAAATTGGTTCTTCTACATCGGGAGTTAAAGTAGTTAGATATAGAGGTAAAAAAACTATTGCACCTTTAAAGTCTTTTAAAGTTATAAAAAAGTTTGGTACTTATTATGATCCAATTTATAAAATTAAACTTTTTAATGAATCAATTGTTTTAAAAACAAAAAAGACAAAAGCAAAAGTTGTTTCAGTACTAAATGGCAAAGTTGTTTATGCAAAAAAGAATTCAGGAATGCTTCAAAATGTAGTTATTATACAACATCAAAATGGACTTCATACTATTTACTCACATTTAGATGAAATAGCTCCTACATTAAAAGTTGGTAAATGGATAAAAAAAGGTTATGTAGTAGGTCGAGTAAATAAGAACCTTACATTTCAAGCAACAAAGAATTCTGCACATATTAATCCAAAAGATTTATTTAGAATTTAATGCCTAGTTATAAGTATTTACATATTTATATTCCAGTTTTTATAACACTTTGGATTGGTCTTTTTATTAATAGTAAAGCAGTTTCAAATGAATTTATAAATAGTCAGTATTTTACTAATATTATTACTATTTGCACATTTATTTGGGTTTATTAAAAAGTATCAACTAAAATCAAAGAACTGATGCTTTATGGTATTATATTAGCTGTTTTAGGTGAAGCTTTATTTACATTAATTCTTGGAATGTATACATACAGATTAGAAAATCTTCCTTTGTATGTTCCTTTTGGTCATAGTATTATTTATGCTGCAGTTTTTTATTTTTCTAAAGAGCCTGCAATAAAAAAGCATAAAGAATTAGTAATTAAAATACTTTTCTTATCAATGATACTTTATTCAACACTTTGGTTGATTTTTGATAATGATGTATTTGGTTTTTTATGTATGTTAGGGATTATTCTAATTATTAGTAAAAAACCTCATACAAGAATGTTTTTTTTAATAATGTTCTTTATGATTGTGTATTTAGAACTTTTAGGAACATATTATCAATGTTGGTATTGGCCTGAAATTTGGTTTAATGAAATTACTCTTATTTCAAGTTCAAATCCACCAAGTGGTATTAGTGTATTTTATTTTGGATTTGATATTGGCTGCTTACTTATTTATAAACAGTTAAATAAAATACAATGGAAAAAATTACGTAATTTACAAAAAATAAAAAGAGAAAAAATATGATATTATATATAGATGGTGATGCCTTTCCAAATTTATTAAAACCTATTGTTTTAAGAGCAATTGAAAGACTAAAACTTGATACAATTGTTATAGCAAATAAAAAAATAAATATAGGAAAATCACAATATGTAAAATATATGATTGTTGAAGCAGGTGCTGATGAAGCTGATAATAAAATAGTAGAACTTCTTCACGAGAATGATTTAGTAATAACTGCTGATATTCCATTAGCTGATAGAGTTATATCAAAAAATGCTCATGCAATTGATCATAGAGGTGCTATGTATACACAAGACAATATAAAACAGTATCTAGCATATAGAAATCTTATGCAAGAAATAAGAGATAGTGGTGAAGTAACAAAAGGCCCAGCTGCTTTTGGGATTAAAGATTCACAGCAATTTGCAAACTCATTAAATAGTTTTTTGCAAAAATATAACTAGTAAAATATAATATAATACAAAGGATTTACCATCATACTAATAGACGATGCAACTAAAACACAATTTAAGAAGTTCTGTAAAAAAAACAATCCAAAAGATATGGAAACTGCAATTAAGTACTTTACAATTTTTGGTGGGCTTGATATCAATATAGATACAACAGTTCCACTTAAAGAGTTAATTGAAAAAGAAATTCTAAATAAATACTCTTATTTAAGAAATGAAATTACATTATTTACAGGTGGGTATAGTGTTGACCAAGCATTATTAAGTGGTATTGCTTTAGGTGATAGAAGAACAAACTCATCTTTTAAAAGAGCTTTTATTACTTTTGAAGAAGGTATGAAATGTGTTGAAAAGCTAAGTGATCGTGGAATTATTGAAGTTGAAAGCTCACAGCACTTTATTACAAAACAAAGAGGTGATAGTAAAGTATCTAAAAAACTTCTTTTTACAACTCCTTTTTTAAGATTTTGGTATGCTTTTGTATCTCCTATTTATAAAGGAATTAAAGAGGGGAAATATGATGAGTTTTATAAAAACTTTGAAAATAGAAAAGCTGAATTTACAAGTTTTGTTTTTGAAGAGTTATCCCTAGAATTATTAACAGATCTTTATAAAGAAGATAAACTAAAAAATAGCGGAAAATATTGGGACGAGAAAAACAATATTGATTTAATAGCAAAAACAACATCAGGAAAATTAATAGCAGCATCATGTAAATATATAAGTTCAAAAATGAAAAAAAGTGAACTAACAAACCTAAAAAACACTTGTAAAGAAATTGGATTTGAACCTGATATTTTTGTACTATTTACAAATAATGGTTTTTCAAATGAATTAAAATCTTTAAAAGGTGATAACTTAAAACTTTATACAGAAAAAAGTTTTAAAACTTTACTTAAAGATTAATATATGAATTTACTTGGACTTGATTATGTAAATGAAAAAGATAAAAAGTTAGTTGAACTTTTTATCTTTGATTCAAAAATAAAGAAATATATTCTAGGAATTAATAAACTAGGTAAATGTGTAGCAAAACAGATTGAAGTTGATGGAATTATTGATGATTTTTCAAGAATACACACATCAAGAAAAAAAACTATTCTTCAAATTGAACAAGTTCCACTTGACTCTATCATACTTGTAACTGCATCAGGAAGTCCACTTGAAGTTAAAAATAAATTAGATGATTTAGGATATACACACTTTAACTATCTTGCACTTATTAGATATTCAAATCTTCCTTTACTTCACCCTCCTTTTATTATGGATTTTAAAGAAGACTATATAAATAATGAATCAAAATATAAAGAAACATATGATTTATTAGAGGATAAAAAATCAAAAGAGATATTTACAAAAGTAATAAATTTTAAAATAACTTTTGATTTAGATTTTATGGAAGGCTTTACAAATAATCATGAAGAACAATATTTTGATAAAGATATAATTCCTAATATTCCAAATATCAATTTTGTAGATGGCGGATCTTATATAGGTGATACACTTCCTCAAATTATAAAAGAGTTTCCAGATTATAATAAAATATATTGTATTGAACCTAATAACCTTCATATAGGAATTGCTAAAAAAAACTTCCCTACTCAAAGAGATATTGAGTTTATAAATTGTGGATTAGGAAATAAAAAAGTACAAGCAACAAAAGAACAAGAAATAAAAGATAATTGCTACCACGATTACCAAGCAGAAGATATTAATACCTTAGATAACTTAATAAAAGAAAAAGTTGATTTTATTAAAATGGATATTGAAGGTGCAGAACAAGATGCAATTGAAGGTGCAAGTAAAACAATAAAAAAGCATCACCCTATACTAGCTATTTGTATCTATCATAAAGCAGAAGATTGGTATAAAGTGCCAAAGATGGTATTAGATATTAGAAGTGATTATAAGGTATATTTACGACACTACATGGAAGGTATTTACGAAACTGTTATGTATTTTATTCCAAAAAAATAAAAGTTTATTGAGATTCAAAGAAAAAGTTAGTAAAGATACTATCTTTTAGATAGCTACATTTTTGATTCTAATCTTTGGAGCTGATTTTACAATGGTAGTTGTAATTAGAACAGTTGCTACAATTATATTTTCATATATATTACTACTATTTTATAAAAGAAGAACTATATAATTCTTCTTTTATAAGTTTTACTAAAATTAAGACTTAGCAGCAGTTACAATAATCTCAACTAATGTTGTAGCAGTTGCCATATTACCTTCAATACAAGCACGAGCTGGAGGATTTTCTTTTGAAACCCATTCGTCCCAAATTTCATTAAATCCTGTAAAATCACTTGCAATATCTTTTACAAAAATTTCAACTCTTAAAATATCATGCTTAGTTACATCAGCCATTGCTAGTTTTTTTTCAGCAATTTCAAGAACTCTTGCAGCTTGAACTTTAATATCTGCTGTTTTGTCATCAGATACAATTCCTGCTAGATAAACAGTGCCATTATGCTCTACAACTCTACTCATTCGTGCACTTACGTCTTTTCTTATAACCATAATAATTCCTTTTAAATGTTTTCTAATTTTTTGTCATACTCTTCTGTAATCTCATCAACTTCTAATTGAAGAACTTCTAATTGTGCAAATTTACCTTCAGCTTTTTGTTCTTGTTCTGCAATAAGTTTTGAGATTTCACTTACTTTTTTATTATCACCTGAATTTGATGCTTGAATAAGCTCATGCTTTTCAGATTCAATAACATCTTCAATTTTTTCAATTTCAGCTTCTAAGGCATCAACTTTTTTCTTTAAAGGAGCTCTTAATTTATTTCGTTCAGCTAATAATGAAGTTCTTAGTTTTTTTGCATCTTTTTTATTCATTTTTGGAGCTTTTTTGACTTTTACTTCAGTCTCTTCTTCTTCCCAACCAATTCTCTCTAAGAAGTCATCATATCCACCATCAAAATAATCAGCGCCACCTTTTGAGAAGATAATTAATCTATCACAAACACGTCTTAATAGTTCTTCACTATGCGTTACAACAATACAAGAACCATCAAATTTTTCAATTGCTTTTGTAAGCGAGTCGATAGATTGCATATCAAGGTGATTTGTAGGCTCATCAAGGAAAAGAATATTAACATCTTTTGCTAATATTTTACCAAGCATTACTCTAGATTTTTCTCCACCTGAAAGAACACCTACTTTCTTTTTAATATCTTCACCTGTAAACATCATAGAAGCAGATATTCCTCTAATAGAAGATTCAGCAAGTCTTGGATTTCCAACATAAACTTCATCCATAATAGTATTATCAGGATTTAAATGATCAATATTAGTTTGCCCAAAGTGTCCAAAAGTACTACTACTGTTGTATTCAATTTTTCCACTTAATTGTTTTAGCTCACCTGCAATTACATTTAATAAAGTTGATTTACCTTTACCATTTTTCCCAATAATTCCTAAAGTTTCACCTTTTTCCAAAGTAAATGAAATATCTTTAAAAAGAACATTATCACTGCTATATCCAAAGCTTACATCTTTAATATCAAGTAAAACTTTTGCAGGAGTAGCTTTAAAATTAAAATCAAAAGATAAATCACTATCATTTTTTAAAGCACTCATATCTTCCATTTTATCAAGCTCTTTTTGTTTTGATTGTGCTTGTGCTGCTGTTGATGCTCTGGCTTTATTTTTAGCAATAAATTCTTCTAATTCTTTTCTTTTTTTATCTTGAGATATCTTTTGTTTTTCAAAATGCTCATCATTACTTGCTAATTGAGCATAAAATTTATGAGTACTTCCAGGAATTATTTCTAAAGTTCTTCTTACTAATCCCATTGTGTGAGTAGTTACAGAATCCATAAAGTTTCTGTCATGTGTGATAATTATAACTTCACCAGGGAAAGTCTTTAAAAAGGCACTTAACCATCTTAGAGATAAAATATCAAGGTAGTTTGTAGGCTCATCTAGTAAAAGTAAATTTGGTTCAGTAACTAATAACTTAGCAAGATTTATTCTAATTTGATATCCACCTGAAAAACTTAAAGGATCTTTATCTAAATCTTCTAATGTAAATCCAAGTCCAAATAAAATTTTTTCAACTTTATAAACGCTATATTGGTCATCTTCACTTAAAGCTAATGCACCTTCTTCTCTTACAGTCTTTTCTGTAAATACAAGATGCTGCTTAAGTGCACCAATTTTATAACCTTTTGGTATAGTTATTGTTCCATCATCTTGATGTTCTTCACCTAGTATTAGTTTAAATAGTGTAGATTTACCACTACCATTTCTTCCTACAAACCCTAATTTATTACCAGAATTTAATCTGAAATTTAAGTTTGTAAACAACTCTTTGAATCCATAAGATTTTGAAATATTTGAAAGTTCTATCATATTACTCTTTTTTATTTATTTAAGTTTTGGATTATAGGCAATACTCTGTTATATACTAATTAAAGTATCTGTTATTTTTCGTTAATCCAAATAATTGCATCAGCAATATTATCAAAGTGTTTTATTTCACCACTTATAAACCAAGAAGAGACTTTTATTCCATAATCTAGGTAATTTTGTTTACCATAAATAGCTATTTTATTAAAACTTGAGCCATATCTTAATCCAATTTTTAAATCATCCCAAGCAGCTTCTAACTCCCAACCTTCTAATTCTTCTATATCAGCTAGAACATTTATTTTAGGCTCTCTTACACCTTCAAGAGATAAGTCAATTAATGGAGTAATTTTTTCATAATCTTCATGAGTTAATTTTCCACTAACTTTAAATGTTAAAACAAAATCATTATCAAACCTTTCCATACCAACAGTAATTCCATGTCTTAGAATAAGAGGTTCAAGTATCCAATTTTTTGCTTTTACTAAGTCGTCAAAGGCAAAGGTTTTTATTTTTGCACTAATAAAATAGTCCATAAAATTTTGTGCGAATGAGCCTATTAAAGAATCTGTAACAAAGGCTAAATGAGTTATTTTTTTATGGTGATTATTTACAAACTTTAAATGATCAAGTAATGAAGAAAAACTATCCCAAAAAGGAAAAGACTTCACATGAATAATAAGACCATTTAACTTTTCATTTTTACAAAGATATGAATCAACTATTTCACTAGCTTTTTTAAAGTCTTCAGAACAAAGTTCACCAGAAGGTTCAAAGATAACGATTGATTCTAATTCATTTAGATAAACTTTTAACATTTGATATCCTTTTCTTTTATTATATAACTTTTAATAATAAAAAATAATTAATAGCTGTATTATTTAAGATAATTAGCCTCTTTTTTTATCTTTTTAATTATTTCTTCAAAGCTATCACTATAAGAAAAACAAACAGCAATTTTACAAGCTAGGTATTTTTCATCTGTATTTACTTTTTTAATTAAAAAAGGAATATTTGGTATTTCTTTATCTTTTAACATATCTTTTCTTGCTTTTAAAACTATATATCCATTTTTATAGGCTAAATGTGATCTTAATAACCAAGATGCAGAGCTTGGATTTTTTGACAATAAAGAAGAAGTAAAATCAAAAGATTGCTTTGCAATATCTTGCATATCTAAATCATCACTTAAAACCGCAACTTTTAGAATATTATCTATCATAATAGATAATGAACTTTTATATGCACTATCATAGGCATCAGTTTTTAAAATAAAATCATCATCACTCATATTCCATTTTTTATCTTTGTAAAATTTATTTATAGCTTCATTAGTTAATTTTTTTGCAAATGTTAGATAATGAGTTTGTAAGGAATAATCATAAGCTTTTAAAAGTGCTGATATTAAAAAAGAATAGTCTTCAAGTAAGGCTTTAACTTTTGCTTTCTTATTTATTATTACTTGATGATATAAAGTGTTATTTATATATAGTTTTTTTATCAATGTATCTAAAGATAAAAGAGCATTTACACTATATTTCTTATCTATTTTGCCAGCTTCAAAGAGTGCAGAAATATACATAGAATTCCAAGATGTTAAAATTTTATTATCAATAAATGGATATTCTTTCTTTTCCCGTAATTCTACTAAATCTTGTTTAACAATGTTTAAATTATTTGGGATGTTTTTTAAAGACTTTTTACTTAAATATGTATTATTGTAGTGATACTCAAAATTTCCTTCATCAACTATATTAAAATATTCTAAGATAATTTCTATTTGTTTTTCAGAATAGTTTTTTTTCTTTAAAAACTCCTCTACTTCATCATAAATAAATACAAAATAAACACCCTCTTCTTTTTTATTATTAAATAAACTATCAGCATCACTTGCACTATAGAAAAGATTGTTTACTTCAAATCTTTTATCTACAAAACCTATAATTCCTTCTGCAATATTTTTATAAAATTTATCATTTGTAATTTTATATGCTTTTACATAAGCACTTAAAAGTTCAGCATTTGTATAAAGCATTTTTTCAAAATGAGGAATCATCCATTTTTTATCAACACTATACCTATAAAAGCCACCTTCTATTTGATCATAAATACCACCATAAGCCATATTTTTTAATGTTTTTGTTGCTAATTCTAATGATTTTTTATTTTTGCTAAGAGTATAAATATCTAAAAGTGTTTCAATTTTTGAAGCTTGGGGAAATTTTGGTCTTAAGCTAAAACCATAATTTTCTTTATCAAAACTATTTTCAACTTGTTCTAAGAACTTATCCATAATTTTTATATCAATTTTAGTGGGTTTCATGCTTTGTTTATCATACTCTTCTAATACAGCTTCAATTTCCTCTGCTCGTTGTCGAATCTTTTTATTCTCTTTTTTAAATGTATTATTAGTATTTTTTAAAACTGCTCTTATTCCTATACTCCCATTTCTAGCATCAAAAGGAATATAAGTATTAGCATAAAAAGCTTTTTTTGAAGGAGTTAAAATAACAGTAAGTGGCCAACCTCCACTTCTATTATTTAATAAACTATGAACATTTTGATAATATTTATCTATATGTGGCATTTCTTCTCTATCAATTTTTATTGATATATAGTTTTCATTTAAAATATTAGCAACTTCTTTATTTTCAAAAGACTCTTCTTCCATTACATGACACCAATGGCAAGTACTGTAACCAATTGAAAGAAATATTGCTTTATTTTCTTTTTTAGCTTTTTTAAAAGCTATTTCATTCCATGCATACCAATTTACAGGATTAGTACTATGTTGTTTCAAATAAGGAGAATCTTCATTTATAAGTGAATTTGTATGTATTTGTTGTGCATTTAAATTAAAATTTAAAAAGACAATAACATAAAAAATTGTAAGTGTTAGAAGTTTTGCTTTCATAGTAATATCCTAATATATAATCATATATATTAGGATAACTACGTTTAGTGTTTGTTAATAACTAGTGTAAGTCAGCGTTTAATTTAACTTCTCTTGTTGATCTCATTGCAATAATTTGACCATTTACAGAATTTTGTCTAAAGTGAACACCATTAACACCTAAGAAATCCATACCTCTCATAAGTGCTTTAATTTCTTTTTCAGGATTAGCTTGTGCAATTGCAGCAACTGCTTTTTCAGATAAAGTAATTTTTGTTCCAGGTAAGATAGTTACACCTGCATCTAAAATACAAGAATCACCAATAGCAGTACCAGTACAAGAGTTTGCACCTAATAATGTATTTTCACCAATTGAAACTGGAACTCCATCAGTTCCTGAAAGAACACCTAAAATAGAAGCTCCTCCACCAACATCAGAACCAGCACCAACAATAGCAGAAGAAGAAATTCTTCCCTCAACCATTACAGAACCTTCAGTTCCTGCATTAAAGTTAATATATGAAGCACCAGGCATTACAGTAGTTCCTCCAGCTAATTGAGCACCCATTCTTACTTTAGAAGTTTCTAAAATTCTTGTGTTATCTGCAGGAATTACATGAGATAAGAATCTTGGGAATTTATCTACCATATCAATAGTAGGATATTTACCAGATAATTTTAATGTAATTTCATTTGCTCTTAACCAATCTAATTCAATTGGTGTACTACCAGTCCATGCAACATTATGTAATTGACCAAAAATACCATTTAAGTTTAATGATCTTAAAGCAGCTTTTCCTGTTGATAAAGCATATAGTTTTAAGTATGAAGCTTCAACTGATTGTGCATTTTCATCTTCAAAAATAAATACAACTTTGTAATCATCAGCAGTAAATCCTGAATCAATTGGTAAAGATGCAAGTGTTGAAATTACTTGTACATTTTTATGATCATCACCTTTAGCTTCTGCAATGTAAGGATTAAATGCTTTAATACACTCTTCTAAAAATACATCAGAAATATTACAAACAAGCTCAGAACCTGTTGTATCTACATTTTCACCAGCAATTTTAAGTGCATTTAATAAAACAGCTGCACTTCCAAAGTTTTCATTCCAGTTAATGATTGGGTAAGTTGCTTGTAATACTTTAGATGAGTCTAATTGGCCTCTATCTATTCTTGCAATACCAAAACCAATTGGGTTTCTATACCAATCTTGTGATTGTACATCTTGTATTAATTGTTTAAATTCTTCTTTAGTGTTAGCCATTAAAAACTCCATAATTTTTCGCAGATTATACTATAAAAAAAAGTAAATTTAGTTTAACTCTATTTACATGTTTTAAAATAATTAAAGTAAATATTTGTCAATTAAAAATCTTATTAATTCATTTTCTGATATACATTTAGAATTACTTGAAATTAATGAAAGTAATAATAGTGCGGTACTTACAAAGGGATATTTTGTTGATTCTTTTATTCAAAATAGGAAAACACTAAGAATTGAGCCTTGTGAAAAATTAAGACTTCTTTATGACTTTGATAAAAGACATCAAAATATAGAGATATTAAACTAAATTATATGCTAATTACTATTCCAAAAATTCTAAATAATTTTACTTTAGGGTCTGAGTTGAAGATTGATTTATCTTATTATGACAAAAATTTGCTCAATAACAATTTTCGCATACTAAAAGTTGCTATTATAAAGAAAATTACATCTTCAAATGATAAAGATAAGATATTAATAAATTTTCTATTATCCGATGATGAAAGAGAAAAAATATGTTTTTATATTAAAAATAGAACAAAAGAGCTAATAATTGGTTTAAATAAAAGCTAGTATATTGTATCCATATCAATAGAAGCCATAGGGGACGTTATTGAATGTAGTGAAGTTAGCAGTGCTTTCACATTTGAAGAACGTAGTATTATTTCATATCTGTATTTATTAGCCATTTTAAAGATCGCACATTGTCCAAAACCTACGACTTCAATATCTTTGTTCTGTTTTAAAAAACTCACATATTTATCAAGTTCATCTTTTACTTTAAGTCCATTTGTATGTGCAAAAACAACTTTTGCCATTTTTAAATAAGGTGGATATAAATCTTCTCTAAACTCTAATTCTGTTTCTAAAAACTCTTCATAATTTGATTCATTTAAATAGTGTTCAAAAAACTCTTCATTTTTTGTCTGAATTATTACTTCACCCTGACCTTTTCTTCCACTTCGTCCTGATATTTGAATAAGTAAAGATAAAGCTCTCTCTCTTGCTTTATATGAATTCATATTTAATAATGAATCAATTCCAAGTACAACTGCTAATTTAACATTATGATAATCATGACCTTTTGAAAGCATTTGAGTTCCAACTAAGATATCAATTTCACCCTTATTAAATTCATTTAATATGGTCTTTAATTGCTTATTTGTTTTTACCTTATCTCTATCAAATCTTTTTATTACTTTATCTTTAAAAATCTCATTTAACTCTTCTTCAATTTGTGCTGTTCCAACTCTTAAGTTTTTAATAATTCCAGTATTACAAGAAGGACAAAATTCAGGGATTTGTTGTGCATATCCACAATAATGACACTTTAGTGCTAAATCATTTTTATGTAAACTCATAGAAACAGAGCAGTATGGACACTCTACTGATTTACCACAAGTTGTACAAATTTGATATTTAAAGTTTGCTCTTGTTGGTAAAAATATAATTACTTGATTCTTTGATTCAAGTGTTTTTGAAATTTGATTTAAAACCTTAACTGATAAACTATCATCAGTATTATCAAAACTATATTTTTTACTTGTGTCATGATATGTTTGGCTAAGTCTTATAAATGGAATTTTATAAAACGAACTAGTTGATACAGTTGCGCTTCCAAGAACAAGTTGTATATCAAATTTTTTAGCAATATATATACTTAAATCTTTAGTATGAAACCTAGGCTTTGAATCACTTTTATAAGATTCATCATGCTCTTCATCAACAACTATTACACCTAAATTAGAATAAGGCAAAAATAAAGCAGACCTTGCACCTGCTATTAGTTTAATACTTCCATCTTGTAGGCCTTGAAGTATTTCTTGTTTTTTCTTTTTTGTAATTTTAGAGTGCCAAATAGCAACACTTGAATCAAATACTTTTTCAAGTCTTTTTTGCATTTGAGGAGTAAGTGAGATTTCGGGCATTAATAAAATTGCTTGTTTATTTTCATTTAAGTGTTTTTCAATAATTTTTATATAAATTTCTGTTTTTCCAGAACCTGTATTTGCAAATAGTAAGGCTTGTTTTTTTTCATTTAAAAAATCAAAGGCTTTTGTTTGTTCATTCGATAAATTTATTTCACAGTTAAAACTTTTTTCTTGTTTTAAATCTGTAATATCAGATGAAAAAGGAATATATACACTTAAAGCTTCACCTAAAGAACATACATAATATTGAGAAACGAAGTGTGATACTTCAAGCATTTTTTTATCATAGTATTCATTTGTTACTTCAGAAATTTCTACACATTTAAACTTAGGTTCTTCAACTTTTTTTATTACAATACCCAAACTTAAAACTTTTCTTCTTTGAAGTTTTACAGCTACTTTTGTTCCTATTTCTATCTCATTTTCACTTTTATATGTAAGATTATTTAGTGGAGATTTTAGTAATGCAATTTCATAATAAAACACTATTCAACTTCCTTACATAATTCTAAAGAGCTTTTACACTGAAAAATATTATCTTCAAGTAAAAATATGATATTTTTACTTGAAGATAATATATATTTATATGAATTATTTGACACTTTTAACCATTTACCAATTTCATTTTTTGAAGAGTTTGTAGAAACTATAGGAAAATCTATAATTTTGTTAAATAGAAGTTCTTCTTCTTTATCAATTATTGCACTATCTAAACTATCAATATTTACACTTTCGTTTAGTAAAATTTGCTTAGTTTTTAACTTAGAAATATTATTCCTAATAATTGCAATATTTGATTTTAATTCTGTTATCTTTGAATTATTTAATATATTGTTGAACTTAGGGATTGCAAATGTCAAAATAATTGAAATACCTGCAATTACAAGTAAGATTTCTAATAATGAAAAGGCTTTTATCATTAAAATCTTGCTAATTTATTTGAAAGCTTATTTATATCATCTTTAAATGTTGAATATTCTTGAGTAATTCTAATATATGCCGCTAGTAAATCTTTCGTATCATTGTTTTTATCTAAGTCTAAAAACTTTGTAAGCTCTTTTTCCATTTGAGGGTCAACATTAATAGTATATGCCATATTATTGATATGGAAAGTGATATCTTTATTCACCTTTTTGAGCCTTTATTAGAGTTAATGTGCTATCTATTATTAGAAACATATCTTGATTATTTCTTGATAATTCATCATTGTCATTTTGCATTGAGTCTAACTCTTGCTTTAATGATTGATTTTCAAGTTTTAATCTTTCATAATCATGTAATAGTTTATCAATTTTATTATTTAATGTTTCTATTATTTCCATAATCGTATTCTATCTAAATTTTCCTAGTAAAAAATTTATATATTTATTGTTTTGCTAACTTTCTTCATTTATAAAGATATTTGCAACTTGATAAAGCATTGCAACTGATTTTCCCCATTGAGAATAATCATCAACATCTTTTAGATCAAAACCAAACTTCTCTGTAATCTTTTTTATTAAATCTTTTTCATTCAAGTGAAAATTATTGTCTATATGAATTAAAATCATTAATTCTAGAAGTATAATTCTTTGACTTCTAGTTGTTTTGTAATTATTTAAGTTTTCTTCTAAACAAAACGCATCAAAGTCAAAAGAATCAATATTTTCAATTCCCATTTCCGTACAATAAGTAAGAATTATATCTTCTTCTCTTTTCCCATAGCTTTTATCAATCCTAGCTAAGTAATGCGCTAATTGTAAAAATGAAAACTTTTCTCTTGCTTCTAATTGCATTAATAACATATGTTTTAATCCTATTTAATTTTTAAATTTTTTCTGCGCAATTATAATTAAAAAAAATTAATCAATTATAAATTGAAAAGGAATAAGTACTTAAGCGCCTAAGTACTTTTCTCTGATTTCATCAGATTTAGCCAATTCAGACCCAGGTCCTTCAAGTGCAACAACACCATTTTCTAATACATAAGCATAATCAGAAATTTCAAGTGCTGCAAAGGCATTTTGTTCAACTAAAAGAATAGTAATACCTTCATCTTTTAATCTTACAATAGTTTCAAAAAGTTCACCAATAATCTTAGGAGCAAGTCCTAGTGATGGTTCATCTAGCATTAAAAGTTTTGGGCTTGACATTAAAGCTCTTGCAATTGCAAGCATTTGTTGTTCCCCTCCACTCATAGTTCCAGCTAATTGACCTTTTTTTGCAACTAGCCTTGGAAAAAGTTTAAACATCTCTTCTTGAAGTTCTTCATATTTATCATCGTTGTTAAAAGCACCCATTCTAAGGTTTTCTTCAATTGTTAAATTCTGAAAACATCTTCTTCCTTCAGGAACAAGTGCAATATCATTTTGAATAATAGTATGAGTTTTCATTGTTGAAATATCTTCATCTCTAAATATAATTTCACCAGTTTTTTTAACATCATTTACAATTGATTGTAATGTTGAAGTTTTACCTGCACCGTTTGAGCCAATTAAAGATACTATTTGACCTTCACTAACTTCAAAGTTTACGTTTTTAACACCTTTTATAAGTCCGTAAAATACTTCTAAATTTTTAACTTTAAGCATGTTTGAAATCTCCAAGGTAGGCTTTTATTACTTCTTCATCTTTAATAGCATCTTTGATATCACCTTCAAAAATAGTTTTACCATAATCTAAAACCATAACTCTATCACATAGTTTATTTACAAATTTCATATCATGTTCTATTAGTAAAATTGTTACATCAAACTCATCTCTAATTTTAAAAAATAGTTCAGCTAACTCATGTGTTTCTTGTGGATTCATTCCAGCAGCTGGTTCATCTAAAAGTAACAGCTGAGGGTTAGCTGCAAGAGCTCGAGCTATTTCAACTTTTCTTTGCTGCCCATAAGAAAGTGAAGTTGCTAATTCATTTGCAAATTGAGCAATTCCTAAAACTTCCATAATCTCATAAGCTCTTACTTTTACTCTTCGCTCTTCTTTAAAAAATCTAGGTAATCTAAAAATTGCTTCAAAATATGTATAAGTAGCTTGATAATCAAAGCCAATTAAAATATTGTCTAAAACTGACATTGAATTAAAAAGTCTAATATTTTGGAATGTTCTTGCTATTCCTCTATGAACAATTTTATGTGGTTTTATACCATCAATTTTTTGTCCATGAAGTTTAATTGCACCTTCCGTTGGCTCATAATTTCCTGTAATAATATTAAACATAGTTGTCTTACCAGCTCCATTTGGACCAATAAGACCGTAAATTTCTTTTGAATTTACATGGAAAGAGGTATCTTTAATAGCAGTAACACCACCAAATTTTTTAGTTACATTGCATACTTCTAAAATCATTTTTTACCTCCTTTTAACTTCTTAACCCACTTGAAGTCAAATAATTCTTTTTTACCTGTTAATCCTTCTCTTGCAAATAACATTACTGCTATTAGGATTAATGAGAATACAACCATTCTCATACCTGGCATTGCATCTGTTTGCATTCCAAAGATATTCATAGGTTCGTCTAAGAATCTCATATATTCTAAACCAGCCATTACAAAAATAGTTCCAAGTATTGCACCCGTTGTACTTCCTAATCCACCTAATACAATAATGATTAGTAATTGGAATGTTAAGAAGAATGTAAATAAATCTGGCGAAATTGATGTAAGTAAAGAAGCTAATAAACCTCCACCAACACCTTCAAAAAATGCCGAAGTAGTAAAGGCATAAGTTTTGATTTTAAATGTATTAACACCCATTGCAGTTGCGGCATCTTCATCATCACGTACAGCTTTCATAGCACGACCATATTTTGAGTAAATGATATTTAAAATAGCTAGAACAGTAATAATAGCAATACCACCTGTCCAGTAAAGGTTTGAATAATTAGGAATATCGTTAATTCCTAAAGAACCATTTGTAATCTGTGGATTGTTAATAGCTAAAATTTTAATTATAAAACCAAAACCTAAAGTAACAATAGCAAGATAATCTCCACGTACTCTAAATACAGGAAAAGATAAAGATAAGGCAACTAAAGCAGAAATAATACCTGCAAATAATAAAGCCCATGCAAAATCAGCTTGCATAGCAAGAACCCAAGCTGAAGGATCTTCAATATCATATTGGTAAAGCATAGTTTCTGCATCAACTGTTAAAATAGCAACAACATAAGCACCAATTGCAACAAAACCGTTTGGTTCTAATGAGAACTGACCAGTTACTCCATTAATAAGATTGTATGAAACTGCTAGAATAATAAAAATTGCAACATTGTTTATAATTCTTATTGTATATTCATCAAAAGTGTTTTGTGCAAACCATGTGAACCAAATTGCAGTTATAATAATTGCTAAATTAATTAATCTTTGATTAGTAAATATTCTTTCTTCAATCATATTAGAACCTACTCTTTTCTAAATCTTCACCCATAATTCCAGTAGGTTTAAATAACAATACTAAAATTAAGAAAATAAATGCAAAAGCATCTTTATATCCACCCATTTCAGGGAAAAAAGCAATAACTACTACTTCCGTAAATCCAATAATAAATCCACCTAAAACAGCACCTGTAACTGAACCAATTCCACCAACAACAGCAGCAGCAAAAGCTTTAAGTCCAACTAAAACTCCCATCATAGGTTCAACACTTGGATAATTAATAGCCCAAAATAGTCCACCAACAGCAGCAAGTGCTGATCCTAAACCAAATACAATTGCAATAATTCCATTTGCATCAATACCCATTAAATTTACTGTTTTAATATCAAATGATAAAGCACGAATAGCCATTCCGTATTTAGTTTTATATAAAACATAAAGAATTCCTAATAATAATATTAAAGTAACAATTGGTACTGTAATAGATGCAACAGAGAAAACAACACCTGATACATCAAATATTTGCTCCATATAATCAGGCACAGGGAAAGCTCTTGGAGTTCCTCCACCAAATACTGTAAATGCATTTTCTAAAAAGAAAGATATACCAATTGCAGTAATTAATAAAGAAATTTTTGGAGCTTCTCTTAATGGTTTATATGCGATTTTATCCATAAGCACTCCTAAAAGTGCAGCTATTGTAACTGATAAAAGCATTGTCACAGGAAAAGATAATTCAAATATTGCCATGAAAGCATAACCTAAGAAGGCACCAACCATCATAATATCACCATGTGCAAAGTTAATAAGCCTTAGCACTCCATATACCATTGTATATCCAATTGCAATTAAGGCGTACATTGAACCTAAACTGAAACCGTTTACCATTTGTTGCATAAATGTCAATAAGTCCATTCATTCTCCTGATTTTTTTAAAAGCTTCTTTTGTAATACTAAAAGCAACATAATTACTTTTACTATTACAAAAAAAAATCTAGCAAGTAATTTTGCTAGATTTTTTCTATATATTTGTTTTGATTATGGACTAACTGTAGCTTTGAAAGTAGCTTTTCCATTTTTAATTTCTTTGATAACAGCAGATCTTGTTGCGTTACCTTCACTATTGATAGAAATTTTTCCTGAAACACCATCAAAATCAGTAGTTTTTTTGATTTCGTTGTTAATACAAATTGAGTTTGTAGGATCTTCACATCTGTTCATTGCTGCAATTAATACATTATAAGTATCTGCACCTAATGCTGTAAATGAATTCATTTCTGCATTTCCAGTTTCTTTTTCATGGAAAGCTACGAAATCAGCAGAAGTTTTTGATGGAGGATTTGAATAATCAAAGAAGTCTGTAAACATATAACCATTAACAGATTCTCCACCTAAATCAATAAATGTTTGATTAGCAACACCGTCACCTGAGAACATTGGTTTATCTAAACCTAATTGTTTAGATTGTCTTGCAATCATTGAAGCTTCTGGGTGGTATAAAGGCATAAACATAAAGTCTGGATTAATTTTCTTAATTTGAGAAACTACAGCTTTAAAGTCTTTATCACCTGAAGTAACTTTGATTTTCTTAATAATTTTTCCACCTTTAGCTTTAAAAGCTTTTTGGAATGCTTTTGAAAGACCTAATGAATAAACTTGTGCTTGGTCAATTACAACTACAGCAGTTTTATAACCTGATTCAATTGCAAAGTTTGCAACAACTTCTCCTTGGAAACTATCTGTAAAACAAACTCTATTTGCAAAAGTTCTTTTTGCAGTTAACTTATCATTTGTAGCAACTGAAGCGATAACTGGAATTTTTTTCTTATCAGCCATTGCAATTGTTTGTGCAGTATTTGTAGAAGTTAAAGCTCCTAAAATAGCAACAACTTTATCAGAAGAGATAAGTCTAGTTGTAGCATTTGCAGTTTCAACTTTATCACCTTTATTATCTAATAATACAATCTTAATTGTATCACCATTTTTTAGAGTTGGTTGTAATTTATTTGCAAGTTCTAAACCTAAGTTAGTAACTTGACCATAAGCTGCTAATGGTCCAGACATTGGCATAACAGCCCCTACTTTGATCTCTTTTGCCATTACAACACCACAAGTTAATGCAGATGCAAGTGCAATACTTAAAACTTTCTTCATTGAATCTCCTTTGTTTTTTAACAATTTGATATATTCTATGTAAATAATCTGTAAATTTAGCTTATTTATTTATATAATATATACAAAAGTTACAAATTTTATTCACAAAAGTGATTATTATATATACACTACCTCAGCAATCTTTTATAATTGTTTGTGATTTATATCATTTAACAAATACTACACAAGATTATACTAGTATATAAAATATGAAATTTACAAAGGATATAAACATGAATAAATATATAATAATTATAGCTGTAGGATTACTTGCCTTTATCTCTACAAACTTTAGCAAAGAAGTTGTAGTACCACAAAATAAAAACATTGATTATACAAATACTAAAAAAGCACACTTTGCAGGTGGTTGTTTTTGGGGTGTTGAGCATTTGTTTGAAAAACAAGCAGGTGTTAAAGATGTGATTAGTGGTTATATGGGTGGACATAAAGAAAACCCTGATTATTATGGTGTAATAAAAGGTGATACAGGACATGTTGAAACTGTAGAAGTTATATATAATCCTAGTGAAATATCTTATGAGAAATTAGCAAAGCTGTTTTTTGAAATACATGATTCAACGCAAGAAGATGGTCAAGGTCCAGATATAGGAAGTCAATACCTTTCTGTAGTATTTTATAAAAATAAAGAAGAAAAGATAATAACTGAAAATTTAATTAAGATTTTAAAGACTAAAGGTATAAATGCAGCAACTACTCTTAAGAGCAAAGAAAATAAACCTTTTTATGCAGCTGAGGCTTATCATCAAAACTATTACCTAAGAACAGGAAAGACTCCATATTGTCATGTTTATAAAAAAATCTTTGATTAGAATTTAAAACTTTAAACTCTAATCAAGAAAGTAAGTACAAAAAACTAATTAAAGTTTTAGTACACCTTTAACTCTATTAATAGTATCTTTTTCACCTTCAAAGATTTCTACACTAATTGGAGTTTTTTTAAGTATTATTACTATTTTTTCCTATGTTTTTATAATTTTATATTTATACAGAAATAATACTACTACCTTCTTTTACCCATGAACTTAATAGTTCACCCGTAAAGTAAAGGTTAATATCACAAGTTTCTAGAGTATCAACTACACCTAATTCTTGAGCACATTTCTTACAAGCTACAATTTCAACACCATCTTTTACCATTTCCTTGATTTTGTCTTGTAATTCTTTATCTTGGCTTATAAGAGTTTGAGAAGCTCCCCAGATTAAAATCGTTACATTTTCAATCCAGCCTTTAAGTTTTGCATTGTGTGCGTATAAACATATCATATTCATAGATGTATCTTTATTATCACTTGTCCATAAAATTCTTGCAGTATTTTGTTCTGTATTTGACATATATTAATCCTTTTATTGTAGTTTATCTTCTTTTTCTTTAGGTATACGTCTAGTTACAGTTTTATTTTTAGATCTTAGTCTTTGCTTTAATTCTTTAAATTTTTGTTTATCTTCTGCTCTTACATCTATAGATGAGTGATCCATATCTTCACCCATAGAAATATCTAACATTTCACTTTTTTTCATTTTTAATATCTGTGATGGAAATACGCTTCTATGTCCTGTAATTAAAAAAGTAATCACAACTGAAACTGCTGCATAAGGAGCGATTTCTAGTCCAAATAGTTCAACAGCCATAATAATCGCTGCAATAGGAGCATTTGTAGCACCTGCTAATAAACTTACAAAACCAATAGCAGAAAAGAATGCTATATGATCACCCATTAAAGTACCAAATAAATTACCACTTGTAGCACCTACAAAAAAGATAGGAGTTAAAACTCCACCACTTCCACCTGTTCCTAAAGTAATTGAAGTAAATAGTGTTTTTAAAACAAATGCATACCAAGGTATTTCACTAGCTAAACTTTTATCTGAAAAGAAAGCATCATTAACTGTATCTAATCCTAATCCAAAATACTGTTCACCAAAGAAAAAAGACAAGACAATCAAAAAAATTCCACCAATAAAAGCTTTTAAATATACGTTTAATTTAATTGATTTAATAGACTTTTCTGATGATTTTAAAAAAGTGATAAAGAAATCTGCGATAATTCCAAAAAATATTCCAGCAAGTACAACCTGCCCTATTAAAGTAATATCTAAAGGAATAGCTTGTGAAAATCTCATATCAAAATATGTATAGTTTAATCCTAAAAATTGTGCCGTTGTAAAAGCTGCAAAGCCTGCAATAAAAGAAGGAAGTAAAACATCATACATAATAATTCCAACAATTAATACTTCAACTCCAAAAATAGCACCTGATATTGGTGTTCCAAAAACAGCTGCAAAACCAGCACTTATTCCACAAATTACAATCTTTTTTCTATGCTCTTTTGAAAATCTAAATAAATCAGCAATAAAAGATGCAGCCCCAGCTCCTATTTGCGCAGCAGGTCCTTCCTTTCCTACAGACCCACCTGCAAAAATTGTAACTACTGTTGCTATTAATTTTACAGGTATTATTAAAACATCAATTTTTCCATATTTCTTATGAATAGATTCAATTACCTTTTCAGTTCCATGTCCTTTGGCATTTGGTGCAAAAGTTTTTGTAAGCCAAATAGTAAGCATTAAAGCAAAGGGTAATAAATAGTAGTATTTAAAACCTAGCAAATCTCTTGAATCTTCTGCATATTGTAAGATATTTACAAAAAAAGTAACTACAGCACCAATTACAATACCTATAATCGTTGAAATAATAAGCCATTTACTAACAGAAAAGAAAATAATTGATTGTTCGAGAAAGTGTTTTTTCATGATAAAACTTTTGATTTATATAATATTTGTTTATTATATCACTTAAAAAAATATAAGTACTTGATTCATGTCTATATATTAGACTTTTTAATAAGTATAAGTCTTATTAAGTTTCATAAGATATAATTATAAAAAAATTAACTAAATGATAAGGAAAACTTATGAATATTTTCGAAAAGATGAGAATGGTATGTAGACCATTAAGAATTATATTAGGACTTGTATTAATTGCAATTGGCTTTTATACAGGAAATGTGTGGTTTTATTTAGGATTAATTCCATTAGTTGCAGGATTAACTAACTTTTGCCCGGCTTGTATAATCTCAAAGAAATGTGATTTAAAAAAGTAAGAAGACTAGTTCTTCTTTCTTTTTTAAAAGAAATATGTTTTTAAAATATCTGCTAAAATATATAACACTAATAAGGCAAAGACAATTTTGCTTGAATTCATAGATTAACTCTTTTCTATAATTGTATATACTTAAACCCTAATATTTAGTTAATCATTAACTATTTTTTCATATAATCAAATTCAAAAATTTAAAGGAATAAAATGTTAAACACAGCATTCAAACGATTTAGACTTATTTCGATTATAGAAGGTCTTTCATATTTATTATTAGTATTTATAGCAATGCCTATTAAATACTTAGGAGATAACCCTTATCCTGTAAAACTTGTGGGAATGGGACATGGTATACTATTTATACTGTTTTGTATGGCTTTATTTCATGTAATGCTTAAATGCAAGTGGAATAAAGGTTTAGGCTTTCAATTATTTGTATATTCATTAATACCATTTGGTTTTATTATAATTGAAAATGCAATAAAAAAACAAAACAAAGATTAGTAAGTGCTTTTTAATCAAGGCTTAACTCTTAGTTCATTTATGGGAGTTTGTATTTATCTATTTTTATTCATATTCTAAGATGTAAACTTTTTACATCTTAGAAATAAGAGTTATGGTCTATAAACTCTTATATTTGTAAAGTTCTCTGCATCTTTTAAGTATTGGGCATTTAACTGGCTTAAAATACCTTTATCACAGTAGAATAAATATTCTTTGTCTTGCGGCAGTTTTTTAAATTCACTTTTTAGTTTAAAAAATGGAATTTTTATAGTTTCACATTCAACTTCAAGTTTTTCATCACCTTGTCTAATATCAATAATAGTATAATCACCACTACTTAAATCACTAACTGTTTCTATTTCTGCAATTTGTGAAATATCATTTTCAATCTCATGAATTCGTAAGCTAAGCGCATTTTCAACTGCTTTATCTAAAACTTTATAATCAAACTTTCTTGATTCTTCTTCCATTCTCTTAAAAGAACCGTGGATATTAGGATTTTTTGAAATAACGCCACAATATTCTGGCATAGTTTCAGCAAATCTTCTAGTACCAATATCATTTGCAATATCCATAATTTCAGTTTTATGCATAACAGACAATGGTCTTAAAATCAGTTTATTAGTAAATTGATCAATCAAAGCTAAGTTTCTCAATGTTTGACTAGCAACTTGACCAATGCTTTCACCTGTTAATAAAGAATCAATTCCCATATCATCAGCAATTTTTTCAGAAGCTTTAACCATTAATCTTTTTAATGTAATTCCCATATATGAATCGACTGTTGATCTGAATAACTCTGTAATTACATCATCAAAAGGAACAGATACAAATGTTATATTATGTGAAGATCCAAATTTGTTCCAAAGATATAAAGCTACTTGTTTTACACCAATTTCATGTGCAACACCACCTAAGTTAAAGAAAATAAAGTGTGTTTTTATTCCTCTTTTCATAGTAAGATAAGAAGCAACTGTAGAGTCAAAACCACCTGACATTAAAGATAAAACTTCACCTTGTGTTCCTATTGGAAATCCACCTAAACCTTTATGTTTTAATGTAATGATATTTAATTGATTATCAAAAAGTTCAATGTTAATAACAGCTTCTGCATTTTTTAAACTAACACCTTTTGTATCATTATTAGCAAGCATATATCCGCCAACAGTTTTTTCTACATCAACAGATTTAAAGTCATGTGTTCCTGAACGCTTAACTCTAACAACAAAAGACTTACCAATTATTTGATTACGAGTATTTTCATTTACTATAACTTTTATTTGATCTAGTGTAGTTATTTTTGTAAACTGCAATGCCTCAAGAAGAATTTGAACACCAGGTGTTTGTAATAATGATAATCTAACTTCAGTAACTACATCAATAGGACACACAACTTCAATTTTATCAAAAAACTTTTTTATTGAAATCTCTTCATTAATTCTAGTTAAAATCTTTTTAAGATTATTGTAAAGTTGGTTAATCATCTGTCTTTTTGCAGTTGAACCTTTAATCATAATTTCTGGGAAAAATTTCACTATAAATTTCTGTGTTTCTACTTCTGGTTTTTCCATAATATATTTACCTTATCTTTTATATAATCGCAATTATAGCATAAGAGATTTAAATCAATAAGTATTAAATAAATACTTTGTTAAAAAACAAAAGAAATATCAACTATAGTTAAATTATAAATAGCAATTTTAACTCCAGAACTATCTAAAACACTATAAGTTAAAGTAAGCTCATTTGGATTATTAATCTCTTGATTTAACTCTACAAATTCTTTGTATTTATTAGCATCAATTATTGAATAAATAAACATAGCTTTAGCTTTAAAATCTTCGTTATCTATATACTTTTCAAAAACTATTTGCTGTGTTACCTTGTCATACTTATCATAAAAATTCTTCTTATATAAAGCCTCACAATGTTCTTGTTTTTTAAAATCTTTTGTTGCATAAGTATAATAATCATCTGCAATTATTGCCTCTAAATCTGGATGAATTTCAAAATAGTTGTATTTAATATATCCATCTTCATTTGAGATTTCATGAGTTGTTTTAATCATAATTTTAACCTACCTTAGTTTTTTACATTCTAGCATATTGAGATTTTATATTTCTTTTCATATGAAATAAGTATAAATTTTAATAAAGTTAATATTTATACAATATGTTATACTTTTAGTATAAATAAAGAAGCTTAATTGATCTTTTTATTTTTTCAATTTTTTCAAAAAATTATTTTTTCTGTAGAACCTTATTTTAGGTATCTGTAGAGTAAATATGTACATAACATAAATATCTAATAGGTATTTATATTATTAACATTATGTATATATTTTATATTTTGATTTTTCAATGATTTATTTAGGATTTGTAATTTTTTAGTAAAGAGCTGATATATGAAATAAAATTCATCAATATACCCTGCCCTACTAATAGTTTTTAGTCTATTTCTATTATTGGTATAATTTTTAAAACTGTTTTTTTATTAACTGTTTCTTCTAATTTTTCTTTAATAAAATTGTAATCTTCTAATGATAGATGCTTATTTGAAACTACTTCTATATTTATAAAAATCGCAGTCTTTTTATTTTCTAAAGATTGAATATTTAATTCTATTTTTTCTTTATTGATTTCTAAATATTTAATGTTATTTAGTTTATTAAAGTAGTCATTTTTTTGTACAACTTGCATAAAAGATAGTACTAATGGAATTGCAATTAAAGCCATTAAAATTGAAGTATAAAAAATACCTTTTTTAGCTCTTTTAATAGGAGCAAATCCTAATACCATAAAAGTAAAAGCTGCACTTAATGTAATTCCAACTAAGTTTGTTATAAACAATAAAAAAGAACCATATATTACATCAAAATTTGCAAGTCCAATTCCTATTCCTGTAACACTTAAAGGTGGTACTAAAGCAACAGCAATTGCAACACCTGCAAGTGATTTACTAACCTCTTCTTTTGAAGTAGCATAAGCACCTGCTATTCCTGAAAATATTGCAACCATTAAATCTAATAAATTAGGATTTAATCTTCCTTGCATTTCTGAAGTTATTTGCTCCAAGGGAATAAACATAGTAAAAATACTAGAAAAGAGTAAAGCCATAAAAATACCAAAAATTAATGTTTTAGCACTCTTACTTAATAAAAAAGCATCTGCACGAACAACTCCCATTGATAAAGATATTATAGGAGCCATTAAAGGAGCTAAAATCATAGCACCTATGAATTACAGGTGATGAGTTTGCAAAAAGTCCTGTAGTAGCTAATAATGTACTTATAATCATTAAAGTTAAATAAGTATAAGAAAAACTAGCACTCTCTTTTAAACTTACTAATAAATCTTTAAAATCCTCATCACTTGCTTTTTTAAATACAGGTAGTTTGCCACCAATTAATATACTACTAACTTCAGCTTTTGGTAAAGAATTTAACTTTATTAAATCTTTCTCTTCTACTTTATTCTCATCATTTTTAACAATATCAAGAAGAGTTCTACCTAAATGGATAGATAATTCATCTCTAATGGCTGATTCTTGATTTGAAATAGAAGAATGCTCAAGAATAGTAATTCCAGAGACTGATGTTTTTATTGAATAATCTTTTGAAGTAGTTAAATTATAACTTCTAAATATAATGTTTTTAAGATTATTATAATCTAATCTGTTCATTCCATGCATATCACCAATTGAAATACGATTTAAAGCAATATACTCATTACATTTTAAAATGTCAATTTTACTTAAAAGTTTTGGGTTGAAAGCATCATCAATTGCTTCATTTAAATCTTTTGAAATAGCATAATTTTTACTTGTAATTGATCAATCTTCATTGGGTAATAAAATAGATATTTTTATACATTTATGTTAATACTTTAAGACTTACATTATAGTATAAGCTATTTTAATAATCTTATTAATGATCTTTGTTAGTGCTAGTATATTTTAAAAAGTGTGATTTTGGAGTAAATATCAAGCTAGGAGTTCCTAGCTTGATTAAATAGTTCTTAAGAGTGAACTAAGTTTGTTAATTGATCAGAAGTAACTTCGTGGAAGTTTAAGTATTTATAAACACCCTCTTTGTTTTGTTCTGTAATTTTCTTAGGTACAATTTCCATGTACTCAGCTTTTGTTGGAAGTCTTCCTAATAATGCAGCAACTGCAGCAACTTCAGCAGATCCAAGATAAACTTGAGAACCTTTTCCTAATCTATTATCAAAGTTTCTTGTAGATGTAGAGAATACAGCTGCACCTTCAGATACTGCCGCTTGGTTACCCATACATAATGAACATCCAGGAATTTCTAATCTTGCACCCGCAGCTGCGAAGATTGAGTAGTACCCTTCTTCAGTTAATTGTTCTTTATCCATTTTTGTTGGTGGTGCAACCCATAATTTAGTTGGAACTTCACCTTCACCTTTAAGTACTTCACCAAGTGCTCTAAATAATCCAATATTAGTCATACAAGAACCTACGAATACTTCATCAATATTCTTGATTCTTTTATCGTCAGCTAAAATGTTAGTTAATGTATCAACATCATCTGGATCATTTGGACAAGCTAAGATTGGTTCTGTAATTGTATTTAAATCAATTTCGATTACTTGTGCATATTGCGCATCTGCATCTGGAGTTAATAACTCTGGATTAGCAATCCATTCTCTCATTTTATCTGCTCTTCTTTGTAAAGTTCTAGCATCTTCGTAACCTTCTTCGATCATCTTTTCAATTAAAGCGATGTTTGAAGATAAGTACTCAATGATTGGTTCTTTATCTAATTGAACAGAACAAGCTGCTGCTGATCTTTCTGCTGCAGAATCTGATAATTCGAATGCTTGCTCAACTTTTAAGTCTGGTAATCCAGTAATTTCAATAATTGTTCCAGCGAATACATTTTTCTTACCTTTTTTCTCAACAGTTAATAAACCATCTTGAATAGCTTGGTAAGGAATAGCGTTAACTAAATCTCTTAAAGTAATTCCAGGTTGCATTTCACCTTTGAATTTAACAAGTACAGACTCAGGCATAGTTAAAGGCATAGAACCAGTAACACCAGCAAATGCAATTAGTCCAGAACCAGCTGGGAATGAAATACCAATTGGGAATCTAGTATGAGAATCTCCACCAGTACCAACAGTATCTGGTAAACATAATCTATTTAACCATGAGTGAATAACACCATCACCTGGTCTTAATGTAACTCCACCTCTTGAAGAAATAAACTCAGGTAAAGTATGTCTTAATTTAATATCTGCTGGTTTTGGGTAAGCAGCTGTATGACAGAATGATTGCATAACCATATCAGCACCAAAAGAAAGCGCTGCAAGTTCTTTAATCTCATCTCTAGTCATTGGTCCAGTTGTATCTTGAGATCCAACAGTTGTTGCAATTGGCTCAACGTACATACCAGGTTTAACACCTTCAATACCACAAGCACGTCCAACCATTTTTTGTGCTTGAGTAAATCCTTTACCGTTATCAGCAGGTTGAGAAGGAGCAATAAATGCATCACTTGCATCTAAACCTAAAGCTTCTCTAGCTTTTACAGTAAGACCTTTACCAATAATTAATGGAATTCTTCCACCTGCTCTCATTTCATCAGTTAATGTGTTTGGAGCTAAATCAAATTCAGAAACAACAACACCGTCTTTTTCAATTACACCAGCGTATGGTTTAACTGTAATAACATCACCAGTTTCTAAAGCATCAACAGGAGCTTCAATTGGTAAACATCCTGAATCTTCTGCAGTATTGAAGAAAATTGGAGCAATAATAGAACCAATTACAACACCACCTGTTCTTTTATTAGGAACACCTGGAATATCTCTACCCATGTGCCATTGAACTGAGTTAATTCCAGATTTTCTTGAAGAACCAGTACCAACAACATCACCAACGTATGCTAAAGGATGACCTTTTTCTTTAAGTTCAATCATTTTGTTTAATGGATCTTCCATTCTAGATTGTAACATTGCAGTTGCATGTAATGGAATATCAGATCTAGTAAATGCAACAGTTGCAGGAGATAAATCATCTGTATTTGTTTCACCAGGAATTTTATAAACAGTAAGAGTCATTTCTTCATCTAAAGCTGGTTTATTTGTAAACCATTCAGCATTTGCCCAAGATTCGATAACTGATTTTGCATGTGCGTTTCCAGCATCCATTAAATCTTTAACATCATTAAATGAATCATATACTAAAATTGTATTTTTTAATTGAGTTGCAGCAGCATCTGCTACTTCATCAATTTTAAGTGCTTCGATTAATGGAGTAACATTAAATCCACCCATCATTGTTCCTAAAATTTCAACAGCTTGAACTTTTGAAATTACTGAACATGCTGTATTACCTTGAACTACATCATTTAAGAATGCAGCTTTAACATAAGCAGCGTCATCAACACCTGGGTTAATTTTGTTGTTGAATAAATCTAATACATACTCAGATTCAGCAACTGTATCAGCTTTTAATAATTCTACTAAATCAGCAACTTGCTCAGGAGTTAATGCTAATGGAGGTAATCCACCTTCATTTTCTCTTTCTTGTGCATGTGCTTTGTAATCTACTAATAAACTCATATATTGTCTCCTATTTGATTTAATTTTATTGCACAAATTATATCATAAAGCATAAAATATATATGTACAATTATTGTAAACACATGTACAAGTTCTTTATTTTGTAAATAAAAGTTACATTCACAAATAATTTAAACTATAAAACCCTTAACAAACATTGATTATTAGGTGCTTTATAAGATTATTGTATTCACTTAATAATAGCTACTTTTATACACACTTTTATTTTCACTTCATTAAATCTCATTTATTTTAAACTTACTGTACAATTTTTGTTCTTTCATCTATGCATAATTTTAAGACTTTATGATTATAATTTGTCAACAATATAAAAAAGGATTATCTTGATTCTAGAACTACAAGAAAAATTACACAATGAAATACCAATGACTAAATTAATGCAATTAAAAATAAAAAAGTATGATAATAAAAACCTACAAACTACCGCACCTTTAAATATAAATGTAAATGATAAAGGAACTGCATTTGGTGGAAGTTTAAGTACTATAACTATTATTTCAGCATGGAGTATGTGTTGGTTACTTGTAAAAGAGCTTAATATTGATAGTAAGAATATTGTTGTTATAAAAAATGAAAATTCATATTTAAAACCTGTAACAAATGATATAGAATGTTTTACAAAAAAGCCTAGCGAGGAAGAAATATCAATATTAAAAAAAAAGTTAGAAAGAAAAGAGAGTGCATCAATTAAAATTGAATCAAAAATTATTCAGAATAAAGAGACATGTGTTCAGTTTAATGGAGTTTATGTAATAAAAAAGTAGTAAAAACCACTTTTTTATTTATTGATTAAAACTTATGGTTTAATATAAGCAAAACCTTCTGATTGAAGTTTTACTAATTCAGCAACTCCACTTGGAACTATATTAGATTCTGAAACATCATACAAATCATCATCTATATTAACTTTTCTTCCTACTACTGTATTATTACAAACATCAAATGCTACACCTTGATTTTTCAAGTTATCAATTCTAGCTGTAAAATTATCATCAGCATTTGCAGATTTAAACTTTGTTAACTTTTCTAAAGCTTCTGGTAATACTAATAAAGATAAACCATTTCCATGTAAAACAACTCTTACTTCTAAGTTATCTGCTCCAACTGCATTTATATGATTTTGGATATTTCCTAAAGCACCTTTTTGTTGTTTTTTATTGTCATAATTAATATGATAAACAACTTTTTGTTTTTTATAAGCATTCTTTTCTTCTGCTTGTGAGAATGCAAAAGGCACAAGTAATAACATTAATATTATTTTTAAATTCTTCTTCATTTTTTTTCCTTTTTTAGTATATTATCTACATGATTTACTAATGTCAAGTCCTAAAATAGCCTTTATTGGGGATTATTTGTTATTTATTTTTTTCTTTTATTAAAAGTTCTTATAATTAATTATAATTAATATTTATATATTAATTATAAAGCTTTTATTTTCTTCTTAATAAGTAGATATTTAACCTCTAATTTTGATATACTTTCAAAAAATATTACTATATAGGAACAATAATGACTAAAATTCAAGAGCTTGAAAAACTGTTAAAAGAAGATGTACTACCTGAAATTGAAGAAAATGTAGATGAACTTATGGATATCGTTGATGGAAAAAAGAGTACAAAAGAAGACAAAGATGAGCTAAAATATATGGAAGATATAAAATTATATTTTGATGAAGTAATTTTAGATATTGAGAACAATAATTTAAAAGATGAAGATGCTATTGAAATATTAGAAGTTTTAGAAGAAATGAGATTAGATAAATAATATGTTTGAATTAGAAATATTTGAAACTGTAAATATATTAGCATTAGTTCTTGGAACTGTATTTGGAATGGTAGCCCAAAAACAACAGTTTTGTTTTAGTGGATCGGTAAAAGATTATATTCTTACAAAATCAACAAGAAGAGGTTCTTCTGTAATTATGGCAATGATAGTTGCAATCATTTCAACATCTTTAATTTCAGCTTACTTTGAAATAGACTTAAGAGAAACTGTATTTTTTAAAGAAGATATTAATTACTTTATCATTATGTTTGGAGCAGCGTTATTTGGAATTGGAATGATGCTTGCTGATGGTTGTGGAAATAGACAATTAATCAAATTTGCACAAGGTGATTCTAATTCATTAATTACAATTATATTTATTGGTATTTTTGCATATGCAACAACTAAAGGTATTCTTTATGGTGTTTTAGAACCTTTAATAAATAATGAAACCCTAATATACTTATCATCATTTATTCAAAATGTTCAAATGAATATATTTGTAGTATTAGCTATTTTAGTAGCTTTACTATTATTTTTAGTTAAAAAAGTAAAAAGAATATTAACATTATGGGATGGAGTTGTTATTGGTATTTTAATCTCTTTTGCATGGTATATTACAGGTGTTGTTGGTGCTGAAAGTATGGAAAGAGTTGTAGATTTAACAGGTATTACATTTGTTTATCCAACTGCAAAATCTTTAGAGTTATTTATGTTCTATCAAGTAAATGAATTATCATTTGCTATTTCAATAGTAATTGGTGTTTTACTAGGAACATTTATAATGTCTTTTATAAATAAAAAATATAGTTTTGGTTGTACAGCGGCACAAAATATTAATAGAACAAAATACAATATGATTGGTGGAGCACTTATGGGAACAGGTGGAGTGTTATCAATTGGTTGTACAGTTGGACAAGGTTTAACAGGACTTTCAACTCTTGCTTTTGCTTCTGCTTTAGCAATTGTTACTATTATGGTTTCAGGAACTATAACTGCAATTTTATTAAACAAAAAAAATAAACTACCTATGTGTTTTATCTTTGACTGGCAAGATAATAACAACGATTATCAGATTTAAAAGGCGTTTTAAACGCCTTTTATTATCACAAACTATTATTTTCCAATAAATTACTTACCCATATGAAAAAACACAATAGAAGCAGCAATAGCAGCATTTAAACTTGTAACTTCCTCACTTATATCAATTCGTAAAATATTATCAGATAAATCAATAATTTCTTGTTGTGCTCCAAATCCTTCGCTTCCTATTACAACAGCTGATTTAGAAGGAAAAGTAAACTCGTGTAAACTTACTGCTGTTTCATGATTTGCAGTTGTTAATACTTTATAATCCAAAGATTGTAGTTTTATTAAATCATCTTTTAATTTATTTGTTTTATATACTTTTATATTAAACAAGTTTCCAGTTGAAACTCTAATACATCTTCTTATAAATGGTGAGCAAGTTTTTTCATCTATTATTAAAGTGCTAATATTAAAAGCTGCACAAGAGCGTACAATTGAGCCTACGTTTTCAGGAGATGTAAGTCCGTTTAAAACTACTAAATTACCTTTTATTTCATCAAAAGAGATATACTTGGGTTTATCAATAAGAGCAAGCATTCCTTGATGTATTTTATGCCCTACTATATCTTTCATTAGTTCATTATTTGCAGTATATATAGGAAAATCTATATTTTTACAATTTTGTTCTAAAAAATCTAGATGTTCAATAGTTGTAAAAACTTTATGTATTTTAATATTTGTTGAAAAGAGTTTTTTAAATACATTTTTACTTTCAACAACTACTTGGTTTTCTTCAACTTGTGATTTTCTCAAAGAGATAAACTCTTTTATTCTTGGGTCGTTTATATCGCTAATAGTTAGTATATTTTGTGTTTTGTTTAACATTTTATTTTCCTTGTTTCTTAAAGAAGAAGTTTTTTATTGATTTTAAATATTGAGCTGAACTTATAAAGGACCCTAGAATAATAAAAATACAAGCTAAGGTAATAGCTGTTGTAAATTGTGCATATCCTAAAACAACTAGTATAAGCGTTGAAAGCAATGGCGTAAAATATGAAATTGAGCCAAGTAGTTTTATATCAGCGTTTTTAACTGCATAATCCCATAAATAAAAAGCACCTCCAACAGGTCCTAATCCTAACATCAATATTCCAAATAACTCTATAGTATTTGGAATAACAGTAGTTTCAAATATAAAGTGACAAATACCTGATAATATTGCAGTTGCCATACAAAAGCCAGTAACTGCATAAGTAGGGATATGTGTTAATGTTCTAGAAATTACAGAATACGATGACCATATTAAAGCTGCGATTATTGCGAAAATATATCCAGAAGTATATTGTGTTTCAAAAGAGAAACTTCCACCTTTAGAAACTAAGAAAAAAGCTCCAATTAAACCAAAAACTGTTCCTAAAATATGAAACCATTTTAGTTTTTCATTTGGTAAAAAAGATGAAAATATCACTATTAATAATGGCCATAAATAGTTTATCAAGTTTGCTTCAACAGCAGGAGCATTTTTAATAGCTAAAAAGTAAAAAAAGTGATAGCCAAATAAACCACCAATTCCTATAAGCCAAACTTTTATAGGAATTTCAAAGAGTTTAGAGATATGTACTTTTTGTTTTTTTAAAAAAACCAAGCCTACAAAAGACGCAATTATAAAGGATAATGATGTTAATTCAAAGGCAGGAATTCTACTTGTAAATATTGAAAAAAGTGCCAGTGAAGAGTATAATAAAATGGTAAAAACACCATAAATATTTCCTTTTTTTACTTGCACTAATTAATCTTGATTGTTGGCATTTTGTTTTCTATTTTCCTATCAAAGTGACAATAAGTAAAAAATAATATAACTAACCATGAGGTATAAATTACAGAACTAAATGTTGTGTCTTTTGCAAACTTAATTACAAAATAAGAATCAATAACAGCTATAAAAAGTGCAACAGCAATCCAAGCATAGTATTTTATACCTCTTTGCAATTTAAATTTTCTTGTACAACTTGAACATTTATATTTTCCAATAAAACTTTTAAAATACATTTTTGTATCTAATTCAACATTAGCTTCACAGTGTGGACATTTCATATTTATTCTTTATAATAATTTTTGTAAGTATACTATATTTATTAGCATAGATTCATTTCATCGCAAGAAAATTAATTTTTTTCGATATAATAAATTTACTACTAAATAAAGAATACTTATGATTACAGAAATTAAAAAAGAAATTAAAAAAGTTGTTGTTGGACAAGATGAACTAATAGATAGTATGCTTATTGCAATTTTAAGTAATGGACATATTCTACTTGAAGGAGTTCCTGGAATTGCAAAAACAACAGCAGTAAATTCAATGGCACAATGTTTTGGACTTGATTTTAAACGAATACAGTTTACACCTGATCTTTTACCTTCAGATATAACTGGAAATGAGATTCTAGATTTAAAAGAAAATATTTTTAAAATTAAACATGGTCCCATTTTTACAAACTTACTTTTAGCTGATGAAATAAATAGAGCTGGTGCAAAAGTACAATCGGCTCTCTTAGAAGCAATGGCTGAGAAGCAAGTGACTATTGGAGAAGATACATTTAAACTCGATACTCCTTTTATGGTTTTAGCCACTTCAAATCCCTTAGATCAAGAAGGAACATATAATCTACCTGAAGCAAGTCTTGATAGATTTATGTTAAAAGTTAATGTTAATTACAATAGTTTTGATGAAGAGTTTGAAATAATACAAAGAGTTGCAAAAAAAGGTTTTGAAACTATAAATGCCGTTTTAAATAAACAAGAGTTAGAAAGTTTAAAACAGAAGGTAAAAGATATTCATATTGATGATGAACTTACAAAATATATCTTAAAAATAGTTTTTGCAACGCGTGAACCAGAAAATTACGAACTAGAAGAAATAAAAAAATATATTGATTTTGGTGTAAGTCCCAGAGGAAGTATTGATTTATATAAAGCTTGCAAAGCTAGTGCTTTTTTAAATGGAAAAGAGTTTGTAACTCCTTCTGATATTGCTAAAACTGCATATAGCGTTTTAAGACATCGTATTATTTTAAACTATAATGCAACAATTGATGAGATTTCTGCTGATGATATTATTAAAAAAATTCTAGAAATAATACCTGCACCATAAGAAAACTTAAATAAAATGATTGATAAAAAATCCATACTTTTACAAACAAAAAAAAAGTTGTTCTCTACATTAACAGGTGAACATAATAGTATTTTTAGTGGAAGTGGTTTAGAGTTCAAACAGTTAAGACAATATACTACAAATGATGATATCAGACATATAAATTGGAAAAAAACTTCAAAAAGTTTAGAACCTAGTGTGAATATATTTGAGGAAAGTAGACAACTTGATATTGTTTTAGTATATTTAAATAGTGGAAGTTTGTATTTTGGAACAAAAAAAAGTAAAAAAACTACTGCTTCTGAAATCTTAATCTCATTAAGTGAAGCAGTAGTTTTAAATAAAGACTTATTAACTAGTATATTTTTTTCTAAGGATGTTGATATATTTTATAAAGCTACAAAAGATAAATCAATAGTAGATATAAACTTAGAAACTATTAATAATATTAAAACACTTAAAAATGAAATTGATTATAATAGTCTTACAAACTATTTATTACATAAAATCAAAAAAAAATCTTTGATATTTTTAATTGGAGATTTTTTAGATTTTGATGAAAACTCTTTTCTTTCAAAAGTATCGTATAAACATGAAATTTATTGTGCGATTGTACGCGATAAAATGGAAGAAAACTTAAGTATGCTTGGAGAATTCGATTTTATAGATACAAATACAAATATAAGTAAATCAATAAGTTTAGATAAAAATTCAATAAAAAAATATAATAAAGCAATGAAAGAATATGATGATAGTTTATTTAAATACCTAAATAATAGTAAAATAAAATATCAAAAAATATATACACATTTAAATAGTGTTGATGGCGTTAAAGCCTTGGTGAAAAAATAAAATGGAAAATTTAGCAAGTATACTAGAAGCTGAAATAATACATACAAATTTCATAATATATATTTGTGTTTTTGCATGTATTTTTATTCTTACTGTTATACTTATTTTTAAGCTGATATTAGGAAATAAAAAAAGTTCTCAAGTAATACTTACAAAAAAGCAAGAAAACTATAAGAAATTAAAAGCAATCAATCTAAATAATAATGATTATAAAAAAATTCTTTATGACTTTACGACTTTAGGAAAAACTTGTCAAGTTAATGAATTAAAAGACGAGTTCTATTTAATTTTAGAAAATATAGAAAAATATAAATATCAAACAGACTGTATAAAAATAGATAAACTTACAATTTCACAAATGGAAGAATATATTCAAAAGTTAGGTTCATATGAACTTGTTTGATAATATTTCTTTTTCATATCCATATATTTTGGTTTTAATATTAGTTTACATTATTTTAATAAAGTTTTTTAAACAAAAAAATGAAAAAGTCTATTTTTCTAATATGAAATTATTAGAAAAAAATTCTTCAAATCAAAATTATTTACAAGAAATGATTAAGTTTTTAGCATTTACTTGCTTGATTATTGCATTAGCATCACCTGTGAAAAAAGAAAAAACAATTATAGATAATATTAAAGGTCACGAGATATCACTAATAGTTGATGTTAGTGCTGGAATGCAAGATGATAAAAAATTTATTGTCACAAAAAAAATTGTAAAAGAATTTATACAAAAAAGAAAAAATGATAGATTAGCATTAAGTGTATTTGCAAATTTTGCTTATGTAGCAGTACCTTTAAGCTATGATAAAAAAAGTCTACTTGATACTTTGAAATATATACAAATAGGAGTTGCAGGATATAGAGACACCGCACTTTATGAAGCTTTATATTTAGGTTCAGATATATTTAAAAATAGCAAATCAGAAAATAAAATAATTATAATTATAACAGATGGATTAAATACTGTAAATACAGTTTCACTTGAAACATCAATAGATAAATTAATAAAATATGGTATAAAAGTATATGCAATTGGTATTGGTATTAAAGATGATAATACTTCAAAAAATGATTTAGAAGTAATAGCCAAACAAAGTAAAGGAAAATACTATAAAGTAAAAGATATAGAAGAATTAGCTTCTATTTATGATGAAATAGATAGCTTAGAAAAAAGTGATATTAAAACAGAAGAAGATATTCATTATAAGTATTTTTACATGTACTTTTTATATGTAGCCTTATTTTTACTTTTTATTCAATTATTTAATAAAAGAAATAAGATATGAATATAGATTTTTTAAACTATTCTGCTTTTTATTTATTATTAGCACTTATTTTATTGTTTTTAAACTTGTTTAAAAAAGATAAGTCTCAAGCAAATTATAAAAAACACTTCAGTGATGATATGTATAATCAAATATTTGTGAAAAAAGAATCCTCTAAAATATCATATTTATTTTTACTTATGTCTTATATTTTTATAATAATAAGTATTGCAAGACCTATTATTATAAATGAAAAAGCCAATGATTTAAAAGATAATGGAAAGTTTTTAGTTTTATTTGATATTTCAGCTTCAATGCAAGCAAAGGATATTTATCCTTCAAGAATTGACTTTGTTAAAAATAAATTTAATATATTATTAGAAAATTTAACAAGGCAAGAGTTAGGAATTTTGGCTTTTACTCATGAAGTTTATTTATTATCTGCAATTACTAGTGATTATGAAAGTTTAAAATATAAAGTTAAAAATCTCAATCTTGATAATATTGATGTAAATGGAAGTAATTTGTTAAAGGCTTTAAAAAAAGTACCTCAGTTTTTAAATACAAATGATCAAAAAGTGATTTTAATTTTTACAGATGGTACAGAAAAAAGTGATTTCTCTGAAGAAATAAAGTATGCAAAAAGCAAAAATATAAGAGTTTATATTTATGCTACAGCAACAAATAAAGGTATAAATCTTACAAAAAAACAAAAAATTTTAAAAGATACAAATGGCAACATCGTAATAACAAGTTTAAACAATAATATTCAAAGTCTGGCAAAACAAACAAATGGAAAATATAAAGAATTCAGTCTTATAAAAAATGATATAAAAACTTTATTAAATCCGATAAATGAAGTATTAAAAAAAGAATATATAGAAAAAAATAAAGATGCAAATCAAAAAGAATTGTTTTTTATTCCTTTGAGTATTGCCATTTTATTTTATTTACTTTCCTTAATAAAAATTAAAAGAATTAAATTATGAAAGTTATAATAATTTCTTTAATTTTCATTCTAAGTTTAAAAGCAAGTATTCTAGATGAATACTATATATTTCAAGCTCAAAAAAACTACACAAAAAATCAATTCGAAAAGTCAATTGCTTATTATAAAAAAATAGAAAATAAATCATCAAAGATTTATTATAATATGGGGAATATATCATATAAACTAGAAAATTATTCACAAGCAATAAAATACTATGAAAATATGAAATATGAAAAGTCTAAAAAGATAAATCATAAAAAATTTCATAATATGGCTAATGCCTATATGAAAATTAATAATATTAAAAAAGCAAAAAACTATTATCAAAAGGCATTAAAAATTAAGAAACATCCAAGCACAATAAAAAATCTTCACATTGCTAATAAAATGCTTCTTTTAGCTTTAGCTAAAAAAAAGAACAAGTTTATATCAGGAACTTCAAATGAAGGACAAATAGAATTAAGCAATACTAATCCTGTAAGTAAAGAAGGAAATGACGATAATAATGTAAATACACTAATAAAAAACAGAAGTGGCGATTTATTTTTATCAAAAAATTTAATAGAAAATATACAGTTAAAAAAATTTAAAGATGCAAATAATCAAACACAAAATACAAAGCAAAATAGTACTAGTTACTTTTCGCAATTAGAAGAGAGAAAATGGGATAATATTCTAAAAAAAAGAAAAATGAACACTTTATTAATACCACTAGATATCAAAGGAGAAGTATATGAAGACATTACAAAACCTTGGTAAAATACTTCTTCTTATGTATTTACCTTGTATTTTATACGCAAGTCCTAGTTTAAAACTAGAATTATCTAAAACAGAAGTATATGTAGGTGAATCATTAAAAGCTAAAGTGACTTTACAATATTCAAAAGAAGATAAAATAATTAATCATGATTTTGAAGAATTCATAGCAGATGATTTTTGGATAAAAGAACTTCAGTCTAAAATAATTAGAAATGGTGATACTTTTACTTTTTTATTATATGAATTTATAATTACACCACAAAAAAGTGGAAAATTAACAATTTTAGAACAAAAATTAAGAGTTGCTAAAAGGGAAGATAAAACAAACTTTACTAAATGGAATGATTATTTTACAAACAAAAAATCAATTAACGTACTGCCTTTGCCAAAAGACACAAAAATTCAAGGAAATTTTACTATTGAAGTGATTGATTTTAAACCTGAAGTAAAAGAGAATAAAGCACTTAATTTTAAAATAAAAATCAAAGGCTATGGAAACTTCGAAGATATAAAAAGTTTTGACTTAAAACTTAAAAATCAATTAGTATATAAATCAGAATTAATACAAAAAGTAGAATATGTAGATAATAAAAATCAAGGAGAGTTAAGTCAAAGCTTTGCAATATTGGCTAATAATGATTATAAAATACCTGCAATTGAATTTAAATATTTCAATAGAGATGAAAAAAAAATAAAAACCCTCAAAACAAAAGAGTATAAAGTAAAAATTATAGATAAAAAAACAAGTATAACAAATAAGAATTATTCATTACTTAATTTGTTTTTATTCTTATTTCTTGGAATATGTCTAGGTATAATTTTAACTTTGGTAATTTATAAAATTACTGTTTATAGAAAAAATATACAAAAAAAGAAAACTTTATGTATAAAAGTAAAAAATGCAAGAACAAATAAAGATTTGTATAAATTACTCTTGCCTTATAGTAATAAAATAGAGCTTCAAAATATTATAGAAGATTTAGAAGCTAATATTTACAAAAGTGAAAATAAGAAGATAAATAAAAAAGAAATATTAGCATTTCTAAGATTATTATAATTAATGTCATTATTAGATAATATTCTTTTGCTATAATAATTAAAATTACAAGATAATAAAAAGGAAAAGTTATGAAACTATTAAGAAATTTTATTTTAGTAGGTATAACAGTATTAATAATCATAGGATGTACTCATAAAACACCATATACAAATAGATCACAAATGATTTTTATGTCACAAAAAGAAGAACTAGCTTTAGGTGAGTCTTCATACAAACAAACCCTAGCAAAATCAGAAGTAATAAATAATAGCTATGATGCAAGAAGGGTAAAAGCAATTGGAGCAAAAATAGCAACTGCTGCAAATAGAGCTGATTTTAAATGGGAATTTAATCTAGTTAAAAATGATGGTATGAATTCATTTTGTTTACCTGGTGGAAAAGTTGTTGTTTGTACAGGTATTTTAAAAGCTGCTAAAAATGATGATCAACTTGCAACTGTAATGTCGCATGAAGTTGCACATACACTTGCTCGTCATGGAGTAGAAAGAATGAGTTCTGCAAAAGTACAGCAAGGTATTCAGTTAATTGGAAATGTAGTATTAACAGCTACTGCACCTGGTTATACAAACGCCTTTAATCAAGCATATGGAATTGGTTCACAATTAGGAGTAATGCTTCCTTATGGTAGATTACAAGAAAGTGAAGCTGATGAAATTGGTATTTATTTAATGGTTAAAGCTGGATATAATCCTTATGAAGCTTTAAATTTTTGGAAAAACATGAGTAATGGTAAAAAAGCGCAAAATGAATTTTTCTCAACTCATCCAAGTTCAAATACAAGAATTAAAGATATTAAAAATACAATTGCGAAAATTACTAGAAGGTAAATTTAAAAGAGAGTTGAAATCAAATAAATTGATTTCAACTAAAGATTTTTATGCCATATTTGTATAAACAGCTTGAACATCATCATCATCTTCAAGTTTTTCTAATAACTTTCCAATTTCTTCTTCTTGTTCTTCTGTAAATTCTTGAGGATTATTAGAAATTCTTTCTAACTTAGCTTTTGTAAGTTCTATTCCCATTTCTTCAAATGCACTATTTAAAGTACCAAAATCAGTATAGTTTGCAGTTACTAAAACAATACCATCTTCTTCTTCAATCTCTTCAAGACCAGCATCTATTAGTTCTAACTCTAATTCTTCAATATCCATATCTTCAGTTTTATTAAATTCAAATAATGCTTTTCTATCAAACATAAATTCTAATGAACCAGTTGGTGCTAAAGAACCACCATTTTTGTTAAAATACATTTTAACATTTGCAACTGTTCTTGTATTATTATCAGTTGCAGTTTCAACAAAAATCAATGAACCAAAAGGACCCTTTCCCTCAAAGTTAACATCTGTATAGTTTGCAGAATCTTTTCCACTAGCTCTTTTAATAGCAGCTTCAATATTTGTTTTTGGCATATTTTCAGCTTTTGCATTTATAATTGCAGTTCTAAGCGCTGAGTTCATTTCAGGATCTGGAACTCCAGCTTTTGCTGCCATTTCAATAGCCTTTGCTAATTTAGGAAACAATCTTGACATTGCTCCCCATCTTTTTAATTTTGACGCTTTTCTATATTCAAAGGCTCTACCCATTATAACTCCAATAGTTTGTTTTGTAATTTTTGATGATTATACCTACTTTGTAATAATAGATAAATAAATTAATAATTAAGCATATTAATAAGCTAGAAACACAAATAAATTATTGTTTAAACATTATCTACACATTTTTTCTATATAATACAAAAAATTATTGATAAGGGTACATTTGAAAAATATTATTTTAATCATTTTAATAGCTTTTGCTTTTAATGCATGTGCAATAAAAGAAGCTACAAATGCAAAGAATCAAAATAACTTAGAAATTAAACTTATAGATGAATCTATTTCATTAGATGATGATGAGTTTAATGACGAATTCGAAGATGAATTTCAAGATATTAAAGCTGAAGTATTTGATCCATTAAGCGGATATAATAGACTTATGACTTCATTTAATGATAAAGTTTATATACATGCATTAAATCCAATTGCATCTGGATATACATATATTCTTCCTCAAACAGTAAGAGTTGGAGTTTCTAATTTTTTTACAAACTTACAATTTCCACTTAGATTTGTAAATAATTTATTACAACTAAAGTTTCAAAACTCAGTAGAAGAACTAGGTAGGTTTTTAATTAATAGTACCTTTGGTATTGTTGGATTTATGGATCCTGCTAAAACTGAATTTGATTGGCAAGAGCATGATGAAGACTTTGGTCAAACATTAGGGTTTTATGGAGTTGGTGAAGGTTTTCCAGTTGTATTACCTTTATTAGGACCATCTAACTTAAGAGATATGATAGGATTAGTTGCAGATTCGTATACAAGTCCTTTATCAACTACAGGCTCTAGTGATCTTCAGTATAAGATTCCTAATAATACATTAGAAAACATTGGAATAACAGCTACAAATACAATAAATTCTACATCATTAAGATTAGGACAATACGAAAGTATAAAAGAAGATGCATTAGACTTATATCCATTTTTAAGAGATATTTATAGCCAATCTAGAAAAAAACAAATAGAGGAATAAAAATGAAAGTAAAAAATTTATTTAAAATTTTATTATTAATTACCTTTGCAATTACATCTGCAAGTGCCTTAAAAAAAGAAACATTAAAAAATGAAATGGAAAGTAAAATTAATACAATTTTACTTGTATTAAAAGATGAAAGTTTAAAACAAGAGCAAAAAGGTCAAAAAATTATTGAAATTATAGATTCAGTATTTGATTATAATACTATGTCTAAAATTGCCTTAGGTAAAAAAACTTGGAACTCAATATCAAAAGAAAAAAGAGAAGAGTTCGTAAAAGTTTTTGAAAAGAAATTAAAAAGCTCTTATATTAGAAAACTTGAATTATATACAAACCAAAAAGTAGAAATAATAGAACTACTTCCTTATAAAAAAACTAGATTACAGTTAGTTTCGCAATTAGTTGGAAATGATGATACTTATAAAATAAATTATAACTTCTATAAAAATAGAGCAGCTAGCGAATGGTTAATTTATGATGTAGATTTAGTTGGTGTTAGTATTATCCAAACATATAGAAAACAATTTTCTGGTTTATTAAAAGAAAAAACTTTTGATGAAATGCTGCTTACACTGAAAGAAGCAAACGAAAAGATATAGATGATAAAAAACATATATGATAATGTGATTTTAAAATTTCCAATTGCAGTACTATTTGTCTTATTAACAAGTATTACTGTTTTAGGATACTATGCTACAAAACTTGAAATTGATGCTTCTGCTGAGACATTACTTCTTGATGATGATAAAGATTTAAAATTTTCTAGAGAAGTAAACAAAAGATACTACAACCCAAACTTTTTAGTTATTACTTACTCTCCAAATGAAGATTTGCTTTCAAAAGAAAGCTTAGATAGATTAAAAAAACTTACAGATGATTTATTAGAACTTAAAAATATCCAAAGTACTACTTCTATTTTAAATGTACCTTTAGTTCAATCTCCTATTCGTCCGATTTCTGATTTAGTAGAAGGTGTTGAAACATTAAGTTCAAAGAAATATGATTTAGCTTTAGTAAAAAAAGAACTTCTAAACTCTGAACTTTACTCAAATAATTTAGTTAGTCCTGATTTTAAAACAACAGCATTAATACTTCATTTAAAAGATGACAAAAAATATTTTGAACTTCTAGAAAAAAGAAATGATTTATTAGCTAAAAAAAGAGCAAATAATATTACAGAAGAAGAAACAAATCTTTTAAATAAAACTATTATAGGTTTCAAAGAATATAGAGATATTCTAAGAGAAGAAGAAACAAATGATATAAAAAACATTAGAACAATAATCAGTAAATATGATAATCAAGCAAGTATTTTCCTTGGTGGAATAAATATGATTGCAAATGATATTGTAGGTTTTGTTAGAAGTGATTTAATGATTTATGGTTCGACTTTAGTATTTTTACTTATCTTTATTTTATGGCTTATTTTTAGACATCCTAGATGGATAATACTTCCAATTGCTATTTGTTTATTATCTGTTGTTTCAACAGCTGGGGTACTTGGTTTATTTAACTGGGAAGTTACTGTAATTTCATCAAACTTTATTGCTTTACAATTGATTATCACAATTTCAATAGTTCTTCACTTAATTGTTCGATATAGAGAATTAAATGTAAAATATAAAAATGCAAGCCAGTATAAACTAGTAATAAATACAGTTTTATCAAAAATGAATCCTTCATTTTTTGCAATTATCACAACTATTACAGGTTTTGCATCTTTAGTCTTATCAAGTATTCAGCCTGTTAAAAACCTTGGGCTAATGATGAGTGCTGGAATTGCAATTTCTTTAATCATTGCTTTTTTAGTTTTTCCTATTATTTTAATTCTTGTAAAGAAGAAAGATGAACATGAAAGAAAAAAGAATTCTAATTTTTCTTTAATTACAAAAGCAGCGTATATAGTTGAACATAAAAATAAATCTATTTTACTAAGTTCTTTACTTGTAGTTGTATTTTCTCTTACAGGTGCTTCACAATTAATCGTAGAGAACAGTTTTATTAACTACTTTAAACAAAGTACTGATATTTACAAAGGAATGAAAGTAATAGATGAAAATCTAGGCGGAACAACTCCTTTGGATGTAATAATAAAGTTTAAAGATGAAGTAAAAGAAGTAAAGAAAAAAGCTCTTGAAACTATACCTTCTGATGATTTCTTTGATGATTTTGAAGATGAATACAAAGAGAGTGAAAATGATGAACAGTATTGGTTCTCACAAGATAAAATGAAAACAATTTTAAAAGTTCATAACTATTTAGACTCTTTAGATGAAGTTGGGAAGGTTCAATCTTTGGCTTCAATTTTAAAAGTAGGAAAACTTTTAAATAATGATAAGGAACTTGATGGAATTACATTGGCACTATTATATAGTAAACTTCCTCCTAGATATAAAGATTTAATTTTAGCGCCATATATTAATATTGAAAATAATGAAGCAAGAATTAGTATGAGAATAGTTGATTCAAATCCAGACTTAAGAAGAAATGACTTATTAAATAAAATCAATAAAGACTTAAGAGATATAATTGAAAACAAAGAAACTACATATAAACTATCAAACCTAATGGTTTTATATAATAATATGCTTCAATCATTATTTGATTCACAAATTTCTACCTTAGGTTTTGTGTTGATTATTCTTTTTGTAATGTTTTTAATTCTATTTAGGTCTATTAAAATTGCACTTATTGCATTAATTGCAAATATTATTCCTATTTCAGCAATTTTTGGAATTATGGGATGGTTTGGTATTCCTTTAGATATTATGACAATTACAATTGCAGCTATTTCAATAGGAATTGGTGTTGATGATACTATCCATTATATCCATAGATATAAAGAAGAGTATAAATTCGATCATAACTACCTACAAGCTATGAAAAGGTCTCATGAGAGTATTGGATATGCTATGTATTACACTTCTTTAGTTGTAGTCGTAGGTTTTTCTATTCTTCTTTTATCAAATCTTATACCAACTATTTATTTTGGTTTATTAACAGTAGTTGTAATGGCCACAATTTTAGCATCAGCACTACTTCTTCTTCCAAGACTAATCATAATATTAAAACCTTTTAATTAAAAAGTAAATAGGATAATTTATTCTATTTACTAATGGTTAACTATACATTTAAATAATGTTAATACAAACTTCTTATTATTATTGCATGAGTTAGGTTACACGATCCTAATAAATAAACGAAATACAAAACTTGAATTCTCCTACAAATATGCAGGTTAATAAATAGAGTGTCTTCTCCTTTCACTCTATTTTTTTATTCAACTCAAATTATAAGATTTTTCAATACTTAAAATATAATATTTTTTAATAAATAATCTATAATATAAAGTAATTATAAGGTTAAAACTTTATAATAATCTAAAGTAAAAAGGTAAAGATAATAAATGAATAAGTTAGATTCAATACAAACAGATTTAGTTTTAACAAATTTAGATGAAAATGGTACACTATCTTGTATAAAAGCTTTTAAAGTTGCTAAGCTAATAGGCATGGAGCCTAAGAATATTGCAGAAATCACAAGTAATATGAATATAAAAATTACAAATTGTGAACTAGGTGTATTTGGAGATTTAAAATTTACAGATATGAATGATGAAATTTATAATATGTTAAAGACAAATAGCAAAGATTCTAAAATAGAATGTCAGGTAGCTTGGAAAATAGCACAAGAAAAAGGTCAATCTCTAAATAAAATTGGCTCAACAATCAAAAATAGTGATTTGAAAGTAACAAAATGTCAAATTGGATGTTTTCAAGATGAAGAAAACCATGGATTTATAATAGCTACAGATTAAAGAATATTACTTAATTCTTTTTAATCAAGCTATTATAATAGTAGCTTCTAACAATTACTAAATAAGGTGAGTTTTTTCACTTAAGTAAATACTTTTTTAACCTTTTAATTCCCTCTTTCATATGCTCAATATCTCTTGTATATGCAAAACGAATATATTGATTTGTTTTATTAGAACCAAAATCAACACCAGGTGTAGTTGCTATATGTATATTCTCTAAAAGCTCTTTTGAAAATGCAAAACTATCATCACTATATTTTGAAATATTTGCCCAAAGATAAAATGCACCATCGGGTTTTGCATCTATTTCAAAGATACTACTTAATTCATCATATAAATAGTCCCTACGTTGTTTAAAAATCTTTTTGATACTACTTAAGTATTCTTCATCAAATGCTTCTAAAGCAGCGTATTGAGAAAGTGTCGGAGCTGAAATAAAAATATTTTGAGCAATCTTTTCAGCTTCTCTTGAAAGTTCTTTAGGAACAATAATCCACCCTAATCTCATTCCTGGCATACAATAATATTTAGAAAAGCCATTTATAACAAATACATCATCACTAAACTCTAAGGCGGTGTGTGCATTATCTTCATATGTTAATCCATGATATAACTCATCTGAAATAAATGATATATTTTTATTTTTACAATATGTAACTAACTCTTTTAAATTATCTTTTGCGTATAAATTTCCCGTAGGATTTGAGGGTGAAGAAATTTGAAGTGCTTGGATATCTTCTTTTTTCAAATGATTTACAGTTAGTTCATAATTAGTAGATTTATCAATATCCATAAAACAAGGATTGATATCCAGCATATTTGCAAAGTTTTTATAACAAGGATATGAAGGATCACTAAGCCCTAAATTATCTTTATATTTTAATGTTAATGTGTAAGCAATTAAAAAAGCACCTGAAGTTCCTGGAGTTAAAATTATTCTTGAACTATCAATATCTACATTGTAGTTTTCTTTATACATAGTAGATATTTTTTCTCGAAGTTCTAATAAACCTAAACTTTCTGTATAAGAAAATTCATCATTTTCAACTGCTTTTTGTAAGGCCTTTTTAACTTTTGGACTTGGTTTTAAATCAGGTTGTCCTATTTCAAAATGTATCGTATCTTCATATTTCTGTGCTTCTCTTACAATATCCATTACGATAAAGGAAGTAACATTTTCATATCTCAAGTTTATTTCTTTCCAATTGCAATATCAAGATATTTTTCATAAGTTTCAATATCACTTTCGCCTAGGAACTTTTTAACAAACTTTCCATCTTTTGAAAATAAAAATAGTTCTGGTATTCTTTGTACATCATCTAAATCTTTTGCAAATCTAAAGTTTTCATCACCAATTGTTATAGGATAAGTTATTTCATATTTTTCAATAAACTCTAAAACTTCCGCTTTTGGTTTATCTGCTTGTGTTTCAAATAATACCGAAACTATTTCAAAATCATCTTTATACTTTTCTCGTAACTGCTTTAAAACTGGAATACCTTTGATACAAGGAGGACACCAAGTTGCAAAAACATCAACTAAAATAGCTTTTTTACCCTTGTAGTCTTTAAAATCTATACCTTCTTTTGTAGTAGTTAATTCTATAATTTTACCATCAGTTGTAGTTAATTTAAATGTTCTGGAAACAAATTCTTTTATAATTGGATTATTGTTTTTTGCGTTTGCAACTAAACTTTCATCAAATTCAGATTTTGAATCGCATCCTGTAAATAAGAAAACTGCCGTTATTAAAGCAGCGAAGTAATATTTTGTATTCATAATTATCCTATATTATTTATATTTATTATTTGAAATTATAGTAAAAATAAGTTAATAAATCATAAATGATATTAAGATAGGTTTGAAAGTTCTTGTAATAGTTTTCGAGCTTCTACTTTTTCGAAAAAAAGATTCATAGATAGTTCTTGATTAATTTGCTTTAGAAGTTTTATTTTTTGCTTAGTTTGTGTCTCTTTATCATTCTCATATTTTTTTAAAAGTTCAATCATTTGTTTTTTGTAATTCTGAATTAATTCTTCTTTTTTAACAGCAGGAGCTTTGATATTGTTTTTTTTCTTAGCCGTTAAAAATAAAAAAAATGCGAAAAATATAAGGAATATTAAAATAAGTGTTAGTGTGTCCATAGGTTCATCTTTTCTTATAGAAGGTGTATTTTAAAATACACCTTTTATTTATTTTTGTCTTGCTATTTCTTTAGCTTCATTTGCAATAACTTCGGCTCTTCTTGCTATTTGAAGTGCTTCTGTAATTGCTTTGTTCGTTTCTTCATCTTTTTCTAGTCTTTCTATTCTTTCTAATACATTTCTATAAGAAATATGTCCAATTATTTCAAGAACTCTTGGTGATTTTATAATATGATTAATATATGTTAAATCTCTCCAATTATCAGTGATTTTACAATCAATATGATTTGAATAATCAGATGCTATTTTCGTTTCATTTGCTACAAATGCTAAGTCAACATTAATATCTTCTGTTTTAGCAAAGAAATTAAAATATAAATCTTGTAAATAAATATCAGATTTTAAATTTGTAATATAAGAATACACTACTTCTTGTTCATCATTTTCTAACATATAAGATAAAATCACATTTGAAACTCTATTCTCTTCTGATGATAATGCCTCATTTAATTTCTCACTACAGTTTTTATATACTTGAACTGAGTTTTGTTTATCTAATGCTTTTGTAAATTTAAATAAATCTAAATTATAAGAATATGAGAATCTATTAATTTGTTCAATTAATGGATTTAAAAGTTCTGCAGGTTCATTTGTAGTATTTGCATAAGCAACAATACTATTCACAAATTCAACATCATTTTCGCTGAAATTTGTGTTTTCACTGTATTCTTTAATTTCAAGTGCAAGGTTTTCATCTAATAATGTTTTTGATTTTTCGTCAAAATATGATGTTAAATCATCAATTTTGTATTTTTTTGAGTTTTGAGAAATAAGTGCATATTGTGTAGAAATTTGCTTATATTTATTAATTTTGTCTTTGATATTAAAATCTTTTAACAAGTTCAATTCTCTTTGTAGAAGATCGTTTTTCTGTGCATTAATACTATTTGCTAATCTTGGACCTCTTTTTGGTAGTTCTGTTGCTAACTTGCTTAGTTTTGAATCATATTCATCAAAATCATTTGAGTTTTGAATATTTGATACCAACTTTACAGCTGAGGATATTTTTATTGATCTTCTTATGAAAAATACAATAATTAGTACAATTAATAATACTACTAAAAGCGTAGAATATACACCATTTGGATCTTGAGCATAGATTTTTGCAATATCAAAATTTGATTGTTTTGCAATTGATATAAACTCATTAACTTTTTCTAGAAATGACATTAGAGTTCCTTTTTTTCTTCTACTTTTATGTTTATGACATAGTATACATTATTTTTCTTAATATTTTCTCTATATAAAATAGCTATAAGTTTGGATAATAGCTATTTTAAAAATCTGCTACAAATATAAACTATTTATATAATTCAGACTCAACAAGTTCAAGTAAAGTTGCATAAGATAAAACCGCTAAGCTCTTTCCATTAACAAAGACTGAAGGTGTTCCTCTAACACTTAAAGTTCTTCCATCATTTGAGTCAATATCCATCATTTGTTCAAATAATGGATTTTTAATATCTGCTTCGACTTTTTTAATATCTAAACCTTCTATTTTTGATAAATAAGTCCATAATAATTCCGGTTTTGGATTATTATGTGATGCCCACTTTTCTTGTGTTTCAAAAACTACATCTAATGCTTCTGTATATTTGTTTTGTAATCTTGAAGCTTCTAACAACTTGATAACGAATCTAGAGTTCCTATGATTGGGTAAGTATCTTATAACTAAAGAAATATCTTCATAGTTTTCTTTATATATTTTTTTGATTATAGGATGAAATGCTGCACATGATTCACATTCAGGATCTAAAAACTCAACTACTACCACACCTTTTTTGTTTTCTCCAAATGAAGGAGAATGATTTCTTACAAAAGGTGCTCCATCTTCACTTGCAGTGATATTAGCAACTTTTTTTGTTTCATTGTTTTTATAAGCATAAGCAGCAAATATAAAACCAATAACAAGTATTAGTAAAGATATAACAACTATTTTTTTATTTTTCATTTAAAGAGATTCCTTTTTTTATAAGTAATAATAAAACTAAAACAACAGAGTATGCAATAAAAGAAAGAAAAGGAATAGTAATAAAACCAAGCCAATTTATATATTCAGTAGAACATGGAACTCCTTGAACACAAGGAACAATACTCTCAGGTATTATTTCAAACATTAACAAGTTATGATAAACAGAAAAAGCCCAACCTGTTAAAGCTATTGGCATTGCATATTTAACAATTTTATCATCAGGGTAAAGCATATTAATTAAAAATATAATCACAAGAGGATACATAAATATTCTTTGATACCAACACATAGAGCAAGGTATAAATTCCATAATTTCTGAGAAAAATAGACTTCCTAAAGTTGCAATACAAGCTGTTATGAAAGACAAAAAGACATAAGTAGATGTTTGGTTCAAAATAATTCCTATTAAAATTTTGAAAAAATTATATCAGAAATTATAGATATTTTAGATTAGATTTTGAGTTTTTTTGTAGGTTTTTTCAATGCGTTTTTAAACTTATAAGCAAAGCTTATAAAAGGTGAGATATCACACCTTCTAAGCTCCACCACCAATTGAACCACTAAGTTCGTCATGGATTTTACTTCTAGGAATAGAATCACAAAGGGCAACTGATTCATTCAATGCTTTAAAAAATACCTCAATATTTTCATAAGGTATCTCAACTTCTGAAGTTTTAGTTTTTCCATTTGAATAAATAGCGATACTTATTACGGGACTACTGTATTCACCATAAGGTTTTTCAACGTGTTCTATTTTAACTGTGTCACTTGTAGAATGAGCTAACTTAAATGTTTTTACTTCTATATGATTACATGGCATAATATACTCCTTGATTTTTTGTTGAAATATTGTATCATAAATAAAAAATTAAAAATAGTTATTTATGACTTTTTTTAATACTAGTTGCTGTTAAAAATAGATAATTTTTACCTGTTAGCGTAACTTTAAACTTCTTTTGTTGTAAATATTTTTTGCAAAAATAAACATCTTTATAAAGTAAAGATTGTTCAGAATAAGAATAAGTTGGGTTTTTTGCACCATAAATCATATCTGATTCAATCCATCTACAGTTTGGGAATCCTAAAATAATACAACCGCCATCTTCTAAGTAGTTTTGAATTAAAGACATAAAAACTAATTTAAAATCAATATTACTAGACTGTAAAGTTCCAATTGAGATTATTAAATCAGATTTTTTTAAATTCAACTCATCAAGTTTATTTATATCATGAGAATAAAAATCAAAATTTTCTTCAGGAAATCTTTCTTTTGCCTCTTTTATAGCACTTTTAGAATAATCAATACCAACAAGATTTATTTTTTCAAAAACTTCAGGATAAACTATATTTTTTATAACTTCAAATTCATCTGCTTTATTAACTCCCAAATTTAAAATTTGTCTTTTTTCATAAACTTTTGTATGAATCAATGCTTTTTTATAAGGGAAAATGAATGCTGGTTCTTCATTTTTGTTTATTTTAGAAAAATCAGATACTATTCCATATTTTTCATTTTCTTCAGTATTAATATCTTTATGAAAAGACTTATCTTTATTAAGTTTTTTGAACTTCAAACAAACAGTATTTTCACTAATTATAATGGGAGTAAGCATTTTACAAAACATCAACTCTGATAAATCTGTCCAAGATTTGTAAGAATGATAAATATAATTCTCATCTAAAGAAATAACCGTACCTGAAAAATCATCAATTCCAAGGTCTGGATTTAAAACTTCAATACTAATAATTTTATTATCTTTTAAAGTAGTTTCAAAATAATCAATTATCTCAGTCATAGGTTGATTTGTGATTTTTTTCATTTATTAATCTTTTTTAATAATTATATAATAATATATTCATATTCAGGTTTAATAATTCTTAATTATGTGTATTAATTACAGAAAATAAACTTTTTTAGGGTATAATATCAAACACGAAAACATTTGGTTAAAAAACTAAAACGCGAACTTTAGTTTTTTAATCTAATTTCTTAATTAATTTCTACTAAATAATAACATCTAAGCTAAACCAATATTTATAATAATATAATTACACATCAATTTAAGGATAAAAAATGTCAGAAATAAAAGACAAACTAAAAGACGTAGTAGCAAATGCAATGATTCCAGAAGTAGAAGCATATCTTGAGGATTTACATATTCTTTTAGCAGAAGGTAAACAAAGTGAGGATGATGAATTAGCAATGACTGAAATGGAATCACTTTTAGTAGAATTAGAAAATGTATTAGCTGTTATTAAAGAAGATAAAACTGAAGATAGTGAATATCAAAGAATTTATGATTATATTTCTGAAAATTTAGAATCTAAAGAGCAGTAAAACATAAATGGAAATGCTTTACCAAGTTTTTGAAGTAGGAGTTTTAATATATTTTATATATATGTTATATAAATTATTAAAATGTAAATTTTCAAAATGTGATATCAAATAATGTTCAGATATAATGCGCACAAAGGAATATAATGAAAAAAACATTCAAATTAAAAGTTGAAAACAAACATCCTGATAGACAAATTGAATCTATCAAACACGAAGTTAGAAAATATATTAAAAGAGAAAAAAACAAGCCAAAAGCAGAAGGTGTTGATTTTTGGAATTTTAATTGTAAATTTGGTAAAAATAATGAAGAAGCAATAGTAATTGATTTTATTGATATTACAAAAAATATTGATCAAGCATCAGCTGAAGATTGGGAAACGCTTTATATGGAAATATTAAGTGTAGCAGGTAAAAGAGAAGCAAAACCTGAAGTTACTGAAACTACAGAAATAAACGAAGAAGATAAATAAACTATCTTCTTTTAAACCTTTATACTATAAAAACTAGAAAAAGTTTCATCTTTTTCTAGTATATTAATCCCCTCTTTTTCTTCTAGATTCTTATTATGATTAGTAAAATCTGCAATTCCATACCAAGGTTCAATACAAACAAAAGGTGCTCCACTTGGTTTTGACCAAAGTCCTAAGTAAGAGAATCCTTCAAAATCTACTTGAATAAACTTATTATTAACACTGTTTTTTAATTTAATACTATTAATATTTTCATTTTTAAAAATTATTGCATCATCTTTAAAAGTATCTTTTGAAATATTTAGCTTATTTTCATTTAAACTTATTTTTTCAAACTTTGTTGATATTCCATTTTCTAACAATGGTAATCTTTCTAAAGTATTTTCTTTTAATTCTTCAAATTCAAAGTAATAATCTTCTTGTTTTTCATTTTTATTCGTAAGTGGCCAATTAAAAGCAGGATGAGCTCCAATTGAAAAATACATTTTATTTAAAGATTTATTTACAAGTTCATAATAAATCTTTAAATTCCTATCTTTAAGTTCATAAGTAATGTAAAGTTCAAATGAAAAAGGATAATTTTTAAAAGTTTCTTCGTCATCTTTTAATAAAAACTTTAGTAAATTTCTAGTTTTTTCTACTAATAAAAAACCCTTATCTCTAGCAAAGCCATGTTGAGTCATTGAATATTTTTTATGCTCATAAACATATGAATCATCTAATAACTTACCAACAATTGGAAATAAAACAGGAGAAGAACGATTCCAAAACTCTGGATCGCCCTGCCAAAGATATTCAATATTTTCTTTTTGGCAAAAAAAGCTTTTAAGCTCCGCACCTAATGAATTTACTTCTATCTTTATTTCACTGTTTTTTATGCTATATATCATCTAAACTTCTTTATCTTTTAGTATTTGCTCTTGGGTTTCTTCTTGGGTTATTTTTTTTAGTTTCTGGTTTTCTATTTCTATTATTACCATTGTTATTGTTTCTTGGTGTTTTTTTCTTTTGAATTGGTTCTGCTTTAATAGAAGGATCAACTTCAAAACCTTCTATTTGAACATTTTTAATTGTTTTTTTAATTAATTTTTCAATATCTTTTAATAAACCTAATTCATCAATACAAACTAAAGAAATAGCTTCACCCTCATTTCCAGCTCTACCTGTTCTTCCAATTCTATGAACATAATCTTCTGCAATATTAGGTAACTCATAATTTACAACATGAGGTAATTGGTCAATATCAATTCCACGTGCAGCAATATCAGTTGCTACTAATACTCTAATTTCTGAAGATTTAAAGTTTGCTAAGGCTCTTGTTCTTGCACCTTGAGATTTTCCACCATGAATTGCAGCTGCTGTAATACCATCTTTTCCAAGTTGTTCAGCTAATCTATTTGCACCGTGCTTAGTACGAGTAAAAACTAGAACTTGTTTCCATTTACCTTTTTTGATAATACTTGCTAAAAGTTCTCTTTTTCTAGCCTTATCAACAGAATGAATAACTTGTGATACAGCTTCTGAAGATGTGTTTCTTCTTGCAACTTCAATTAAAGTTGGATTGTCTAATAATTTATCTGCTAGTTTTTTAATATCATCAGAAAATGTTGCTGAAAAAAGAAGATTTTGTCTATGTTTTGGCAATAGTGCTAATACTTTTTTAATATCATGAATAAATCCCATATCAAGCATTCTATCTGCTTCATCAAGAACGAAGAACTCTACTCTGCTTAAATCTAAACAGTTTTGATTAACTAAGTCTAATAATCTTCCAGGAGTTGCAATTAAGATATCTAAACCTTTTCTAATTGCTGCTTTTTGAGGGTTAATTCCAACACCACCAAAAATAACTGCTGATTTATATGGAAGATATTTCCCATAAGTTTCAACGCTTTCACCAACTTGTGCTGCTAATTCTCTTGTTGGAGTTAATATTAGAGCTCTTACGTAAGGTTTACCATTTATTTTTTTCTCCGTCATTCTTTGTAATAATGGAAGAGTAAAACCAGCTGTTTTTCCTGTACCTGTTTGAGCACCAGCTAAAACATCTTTTTTTGTTAAAATAATTGGAATTGATTGCTTTTGAATAGGAGTTGGGCTTGTGTAGCCTTGTTCTTTAATTGCTTTTAAAATAGGATCACTTAATCCTAAGTTTGAAAATGACATATATTGTACCTTATAAATTGTAATTGATTTTAAATTATCGATAGATTAAAAAAATAGTTTTTCGTATAGATTTAATTGCTTTAATTATAATGATTATACCCTAGTTTATATAAAATATTAATTTTTTTCAAAATTTGTCAATATTCATGATTTATTTAAATAAATTTTAAAGTAAATTTTATTATAATGCCACTCCAATTTAAGAAACATTGTTTTTTAGATTCTACCAAAATAAATAGTGCGAGTGTGGCGGAATAGGTAGACGCGTTGGACTTAAAATCCAATTCCGGTTTCGGAGTGTCGGTTCGATTCCGACCATTCGCACCACTA
>CALKDR010000023.1 GCA_938084175.1 uncultured Campylobacterales bacterium | reverse complement strand
TTGTAACTCTAACATTCTTCTTGCATCTTTTTCATCTTTTGCTTTTCTTAAAAGCTTGCCATTTGATGTTACTACACTATCTGATACTAAAAGTGGCATATCTTCAACACCGTATTTTTTATATAATTCATTAAACTTACCCTTTGTAGCTTCATAACAAAAAGATTTTGGATTAGTTGTTTTTATAGAATCTTCATCGAAAGTTCCACCATTTTGAATAAAATCTATTCCAAACTTTTTAAGTAATAGTGCTCGTGTTGATGAATTTGAACCAAGTCTTAACAAAATATGCCTTTTTTATTTGAATTATACTCAATTTGTATATAATATCTTTTAAATATATAAAATTTTTTTAGGATGAAATATGAATATTGTAATAGTTGGAGCTGGTGGAATTGGTGCATATTATGGAATGATTTTACACGAAGTTGGATGTAATATAACTTTTGTAGCACGAGGTAAAAATTTAGAATACTTAAAAAACAATACTATGAAAATGACACATCCAAATTATACAATTGAAGATAAAATAAATACTATAAGTTTAGAAGAATTAATCACTTCAGATGCTGAAAATTATGATGCTATTATAATTGCTACAAAGGCTATGAGTACAGAATTTATATCAAAAAGCTTATCTTTATGGACAAAAAATTGTAAAAAAATACCATATTATATATCTTTACAAAATGGCGTTGAAAATGAAGATATTATGCTTGAACATTATTCAAAAGATTATGTAATAGGTGGTCTTACAAGGCTTATTGTATCTCATACTATATCACTTGGTCACGTTCATTGTTCAGGTGAAGTACAGACTTTAATAGGTGCATTAAATCATACAAAAGAAAATAGTAAATTCTTAAATAAATTTAAAAATATATTAGATAAAACACAAACGAGTACATTTATTTGTGAAGATATAAAGTTAGAGTTATGGAATAAGTTAATTATTAATAATGGTGTAAATGCAATTTGTGCACTAATGCAAGAAGAATCAGGTCCTTTGTTAAAAAATGAGAAAACAAGTAAACTTATTTATGGACTTATGAGTGAAGCGGCACTAGCTTCAAATGCTGTTGGTGTAAATTTAACACAAAATGATGCTGATAAAATGTATGAACTTATGAAAACTTTTCAATCAGTAAAACCTTCTATGTGGGTAGATACTCAAAATAATAGAGATCTAGAACTTGAAGAAATATGTGGTGTTGTCATAAAAAATTGTGAAAAACTTGGACATGATGCACCATATACTAGAACTATCTCAACTGTATTAGAATTTTTATATGAAAGAAAAAGAAAAACTATATAGTTTCGATATTTACTAATTCAATTCTATTGCAATCTTTTTTAAATAGTTTTCTACTTGCTGCATCTTCTTCAGCAAGTGCTAAAATATCAGCGAAATCATTTTTTTGAACTTCTAATTTATATAATTCTTTAACTGTTTCTATTTTAAAAATATCATTACATTCTTCATTTGTAACAAGGTTTATATTTCTAAATCCTTTTGCAAATTCACTTTTAATAAGTTTTACTATTTTTTCATTTGCTAAAAGTTCTTTAAGATTTATTTCTTTATTCACATCATTTTTACATAATAATTTATATTTAACTTCTATTTTACCATTCACTTTAATTTCCTTCATTTTATAGGGCTACCCTCTATTTATTTATAATTGTAATTATAGTTTAAAATAAGAAGAACTTATGTTTTTATAACAGTTTGCAATATTTTTGCTGTATAATACAAAAAAAATTAAAGCGATTATATGAAATATTTTATTTACCTAACTCTTGCTGTTCTATTTTGGTCTGGAAACTTTGTCTTTGGACGAATGGTTTCAAGTGATATTGAAGCAATACAATTATCTTTTTTTAGATGGTTTATTGTATTTTTAATTTTATTACCTTATTTAATGTATAGACATAAACACATAATCAATATCTTTAAAAAAGAGTATTTAATTCTTCTTTTTTTTGGAACAGTTGGTATTGCAGCTTTTAATACTTTTTTATATATTGGATTACAAACTACAACTGCTACAAATGCATTATTGATTAATTCTAGTATTCCTATTATGATTATTGTTTTATCTGCAATAATATTAAAAACATCAATTACAAAACTACAAAGCTTAGGAATTTTTCTTTCAACATTAGGAGTTGTTTTTTTAATACTAAAAGGCAGTTTTGATAATATTATTACTTTAGAATTTACAAGTGGTGATTTATGGATATTATTATCAAGTCTAAATTGGGCTTTATATACAGTTCTTTTAAAATATAAACCAAAAGAATTAAATGCATTTGATTTTTTAAGTGTTACAGTGTTTATTGGAATCATAATTTTAGCTATTGCTTATTTCTATAGTGGATATTCTCTTGAGTTTTCTTTTATTAAAAATGAAAAAGTTTTATATTCACTTATATATATTGTTATTTTCCCTTCAATTTTATCTTTTTACTTTTGGAATACTGCAATTGTTGAAATTGGAGCTAGTAAAGCTGGACAATTTACACATTTAATGCCAATTTTTGGAGCTATTTTGGCCTATTTATTTTTAAATGAAAGATTAGAAATTTATCATATTTATGGAATTATATTAATAGCAAGTGGGATTTACCTATCAATATTTCTGAAGAAAGTTTAAATTAATGTATTTGTTAACAGCTATTTCTGGTTTTTTAATTTTTCTTTCTTTTATATCTAGTATTTTTATATACTTTTATAATATTGAATTATTAATTTATTCAGGTGTTTTAGCTTGGATTTCATTCGCTATTTTATTCTTTTCTATAAAGAAAAAAAGAATGCTGTTGATACTATTTTTTTTAAGTAGTATCTCTTTTTTAATTTCATATTTAAATGATTTTGAGATTAATTTTTTAAAAGTATTTACAGTAAATCAATATTTATTAAGCTTACTAATTGCCGTTGGATTTTTAAGACTTATTACAATTCCCAAAGAAGATAAAGAAAATAAACGAACAAAAGGAAAAGTTTCTTTTTTCAAAACATACTTAGGTGTACATTTATTTGGTTCCGTTATTAATCTTTCTTCATTGATTATAGTAGCTGATAAATTTTATAAAAAAGCTCCCTTAACAAATGCTCAAATTGTACTTTTAACAAGAGCTTTTTCTTCAGATGCATACTGGTCACCATTTTTTGTAGCTTTTGCAGCAGTTCTTACTTATGCTCCAAATCTTGTCACTCCAATTATTTTAATAAATGGAATTTTATTGGCCATAATTGCTTTTATAATCACTTACTTTGAAGTGATAAAAAATAAAGACTTTAATATTAAAGAATTTAATGCCTACCCTTTATCTTTTGATAGTTTATATTTACCTATTTGCTTAGCTTTTTTAGTTTTATTAACAAGTTATTATTTTTCTGAAATTAAGGTGATTATTTTAGTTTCATCTTTTGCTTTATTTTTAACACTATTTGTTTTACTAATTAAAAATGGTTTCAAAAATACTGGTTTAAAACTATCTAATCATATAAAAAATGAACTTCCTAATATGAAAATGGAATTGTCACTATTTTTAGTTGCTGGTATGTTTGGTATTTCTATTAGTTCTATTTTAATAGGACTTAATTTAGCCTTGCCTTTTGAAGTTTTTGATTGGAAAATTGCATCAATTCTACTTGCTTTATTTATTTTATTGTCATTTGTAGGAATACATCCAATTATTACAATTGCTATAATTGGTGATTTTTTAAGTACAGTTAATCATACTTTATTAGCACTTACTTTTTTAATGGCTTGGTCTACTACTGTTTCAACTTCACCTTTTAGTGGATTGAATTTGACAATTGTTGCAAGGTATAAAGTTCAAGGTTCTAGAATATTTAAATTGAATATTTTTTATGCTCTTAAAATGTATTTAGTTTGTGTTTTCTTTTTATATCTTTTATCTAATTACTTAGGGCTATAAAGAAATAATACAATTATCATACTATTATCATATCACTATATTATAATTTTTGATGTAAAAGAGGTAGATACAGACTCATTTGTATCCTTTCTGCTTCCTAAATTATAAATTTTATGTATTTACCTAACTTTTACTTTTATTCGTTACAATTAGCTCAACTTACAACAAAGCGAATGTCTTATGAACCTATTTTTTATATTATTATCAAAGATTTCTCCTTTATATGCTAATATCATTATTGGATATATATTAACAAGGTATTTAAAAGTAAGACGAGATTATGTAGCTTTTATTCTTATTTATATTTTAGGGCCAATTGTAATATTCTTTGCAACTTTATCAATTGAAATTAACTTACAGCTTTTATTTTTACCTATATTTGTTTTTATTTTTGGCTCTAGTATTGCTTTTTATATTTTAAATAAATACAAAAATGAATGGAAAGACGCAAGTGTCAATACACTTGCTTTTACATGTGGAACAGGAAATACAGGTTATTTTGGAATTCCACTTGCTATGATTATATTATCACCACAAAATGCAAATATGTTTATATTTGCAACCTTGGCTTCCTTACTTTATGAAAATACTACAGGATTTTATGTAACAGCTAAAGGCTCTTTTACAGCAAGACAATCAATTGTAAAAATTATAAAACTGCCTTTACTTTATGCTTTCATAGCCGGTCTTACATTAAACTTTTCAGGAGTCCAGATTCCTGAATTTGTAATTCCTTATTTTGAAGTTATAAAATGGGTATTTGGAATTTTAGGAATGATGATGCTTGGAATGGGTATGAAAGGTTTTAACTTAGAAGAAGATATGGATAAAAAATATATCAAAATAGCATATTTCTTCAAGTTTATTTTTTGGCCTGCAACAATACTTTCAATAATATTTATTGATAAAAATTTCTTTGGATTATTAAATAAAGATATTTACGATGTATTATTTTTATTCTCAATTGTGCCACTTGCAGGAAATACAATAACTCTAGCTGTATTATTAAATGCAAAACCGCAAAAAGCATCTTTTACAGTTTTACTTAGCAATCTTATTTCAATAATTTATATACCAATAGCACTTTTATTATACGGAGGCTTTTAGAAAATTAGTAAATAATTCTTCTCGAAGTCCAATATGCTTTTTTATAAAAAGGCTTATCTACTCTTGAAAACCTTTACACCTTTTATAGATGCATGCATAAAGTCACCATTTCCCATATAAACACCTACATGTCTATCTATTTTTCCTGTTTTAAAGAAAATTAAATCACCAAGTTCTAGCTCAGATCTTTTAACTTTTTTACCCACTTTTACTTGAGTTCTTGTACTTTTAGGAATTTTAATATCAAATTTTTCTTTATAAATTCTTTGTGTAATGCAGAACAATCAATACCTTTTTTAGAGTTTCCTCTAAATCTATATTTTACATGTTTACATTCATTGTAAAAGTCTATAAACTCTTTATTCGTATCTTTAACATCTTCATTAGATAAGGTTTCATCTGCTTTAATAAGTTTCTTGTACTTTTCGGGAATTATAATAGGTTCATATTTACACTTGCTTCTTCTTTAATAATTACAGGAGCAATTTTTTCAACTTTTATATCAGGATTATTTTCATATAAAGTGTTTTGTACATAAACATCAGATTTATTTTGACAGCCAGCTAAAAACAGAAATAAAGGTAAAACTAAATAAGTTTTTTTAATCATTTTTAATCGTTCTTCTGTAAGTCATCTTATCGTTTTTTTGCTTAATCAATGATCCTAGTAGATTTCCAATAATGCTTATTAAAATAGACATTTTCTAATTTTGAAACAGTAACACCCTTACTAGAAGAAGCATGCATGAACTTACCATTTTCAAGATATATACCTACATGTCGTGAGTTTTTACCTGTTTTAAAAAACACTAAATCACCTAGTTTTAATTGGGATTTATTTATATTTTTCCCAACTTTTGATTGTAAAATTGTAGTTCTTGGAATTTTAATATTTAAACTTTGTTTATAAGCTTTTTGAATAAAAGCAGAACAATCAATACCTCTTTTTGAATTACCACCAAATTTATATTTTACGCCTTTCCATTCATCATAAAAACTTCTTAAACTTTGGTTTATATATATTTTATTTTTTTTCTTTTCTGCAATAGTATTTTCAAGCGATGCGCTAGGATATGTTAAAGTATTACTATTTAAATCAATATTCCTTTTTGAACATGCTGTAAAAATAAGTATAATAAAGCAAAATGAGATAATTTTTAACATGATTTATAAAGCTCCTAATATTTATATATTATAATAATGCTACAAATTTAATAAAAGAAGTTTAGATGAAAAAAATACTTTACTTTATTGTTATTGCACTTTTCTTTAATGCTTGTAGTTCAAATAATAATTATAATAGTATATCTAATTATATAGATATAAAAAAAGAAAACAAAAACTTTAGAAATGATTCTTGTACTTTTAACTCTTATACTAGTTCTAATAAAAGTAGTTTATATGGAAATATTTTCATTGAGCATATTACTTTAAGTTCTAGCTGTAAATGGAATGGTTTTCAAAGATCTTTTTTTGACAATTTATTTAAGCAAAAAACTGCTGTGAAAACTTTTGTAGCAATAGAAAGAATAGATTTTGACAATATTGAATTTAGTACTTACCTTGTAAATGATAAGTATATAATGAATTTAATTTATGATTTTAATTCTTTTGAGAATACTTTTATTGTAGATTATAAGGGAGTTTTATTTAATAAGATGATAAAAAAATTTGATAAAAACTATATAAATCATTATTCAAATAAAGCTAGGTTTCAATCAAATTATAATTCAAGCTTAGTAAATGAAAATATAATAGAAAACTATTATTCAGAAGAAATTGAAATATTAGATTAGAAAAGATATACAATTCATTCACAATCTTTTTTAATAATGAATTTTTACAATTGCTAAAGGAGAGTAAATGACAAAAAGTATTTTTCTATTTATATTTATAATATTTTTGTTTTCAGGATGCCATAGATATCATAATAATGTTCATGCAGTTATAAGACCTGCAACTATATTAAAACCTTTTATTATAAAACCTTATTTCAAAGGATACTATAACAGGCATGGTAATCACCGTAGACATTAAAAGTGTATTTATTTTTTGACTTAAGAGGATTAAAATCCTCTTAATGTAACACCAAAATAAATTGCTGCAATTCCTAATATAATATTCAAAGGAATATAGTATTTTGCAATTGGAACAAGAGAGTTTTTAGCACCTAAAAAATCACCTGCTATAAAAGCTTTTTCTGCTTTGTTTCTTTTTAAATAAATGATTATAAAAACTATAGTCATAACAGTCCATATAGCTTCTTTAACAATCACAATAGAGTATAAAGGTGTTCCTTTAAATCCTAAAGTTAAAATCAATATTACAGCTGTTACAAGTAATATCAAAATTGCAGGAATAACCATATTAAAAAATCTTTTCAAATTTTCTAATGTTCTCTCGATTTTTATTTTTGGTTCAACTATATTTTGAATTGAGTAATGAACTGCAAATCTAATTGCAATCATTCCTCCAACCCATAATACAGCAGAAATAACATGTAAAAATACTACTAAAGATAAGAATGTTGAAGATTCTGTCATTTTAATTCTTACAGATTTGCTTTTGCATATTCTAAGGCAGCAATTTTTGCATCTTCAATTTTACTTATATCTTTTCCACCAGCTTGTGCAAAATCTGGTCTTCCACCACCGCCACCACCAACGATTGGTGCAATTTCTTTAATCCAGTTTCCAGCTTTTATATTTGTATCTTTACTACCAGCTACTAGCATTACTTTATCGCCTTTTGCTTGAAGTAATAAAATAGCAACTTTTTCATTTGCATTTTTTAAATCATCAACAATTTTTTTGATATCGCCATTTTCTACAACATCAACTACAACTTTAACATCACCAATCATTTCTTCACTAATTGGTGCGGCTCCTTGGCTTTGAGCTAATTCAAGTTCTTTTTTAAGTTCTTTAATTTGCTCTTTAAGTTTTTTAATACCTGTAATTGCATCTTGATTTTTAACTTCATCTTGTACTTCTTGGTATTTTTTAATAATTGAGTTTGTATATTCAATTGCAGCTAATCCACAAACAGCTTCGATTCTACGAACACCAGCACTTACACCTGATTCTTTAGTAATATAAATTGAACCAATATCAGAAGTATTAGATACATGTGTTCCACCACAAAACTCTACAGAAACATCATCAAAGCTTACAACTCTAACACTATCTCCATATTTTTCACCAAACATAGCAATAGCGCCTTTGTTTTTAGCTTCTTCAATTGGCAGTTCTTCAACATTACCTTTAATTCCACGTGCAATCATAGAGTTTACTAAATCTTCAACTTCTTTGATTTGTTCATTTGTCATAGCCTTTGCATATGTAAAGTCAAATCTCAATCTTGAAATATCATTTAAAGAACCAGCTTGTGCAACAGTTTCACCTAAAACCATTTTAAGTGCTGATTGTAAAAGATGTGTAGCACTATGATGTTTTTCAATTTCAGCTCTATTTACAACAACAGCTTGAACTTTCTCACCTTTTTTAAGTGTAGAATTTTCAACTGTAACTTTTGAAAGATTTATATCATAGAATTTTGAAGTTTCAGTAATTATTGCAATATGCTCTTCATCTTCTAAATCTCCAGTATCTCCACTTTGTCCACCTGAAGTTGCATAAAATGGAGTATTATCTAACATAACCCACCCAGTTTGACCTTTTTCTAAAACATCAATTTCTGCAAATTTTTCATCAAGAAGTGTAACAATACTTGCGTTTTCAAATGTTTTTTCATATCCAACGAAATTATTTTTTCCATATTTTTCAAGTAATGATTTAAAATCACCCTCAGAAGCAGCATCCCCACTACCTTTCCAAGCAGCTTTTGCTTTTGCTTTTTGTGCACTCATTAACTCATCAAACTTAGCATTATCAACTTTAAGATTTTTATCTCTTAACATATCTTCTGTTAAGTCTAAAGGGAATCCATAAGTGTCATATAATTTAAATGCAATTTCACCTGAGAAAATTTCTTTTGTTTTTGATAACTCATCATTAAATATATTCATACCTAAATCAATAGTTTTAAAGAATCTTTCTTCTTCTAGTGTTAATTGCTCTTTAATGTAATCAGCTTGGTCTTTTAAATCTGTATAATGTGAACCTAAAATATCACATAAAGTATCATAAGCTTGTGCTAAAAATGGTTTTCTAAATCCTAATAAATAACCATGTCTAACAGCTCGTCTTAAAATTCTTCTTGAAACATAAGGTCGCCCTTCATTTCCAAATAAAATACCTTGAGATAACATAAAAGAAGTTGCTCTTAAATGATCTGCGATTACTCTATATGAACCAATGTTTTCATCAGTAATTTTTCTATTACTTAACTCTTCGATTTTTTTAATAATTGGCTGGAAATTAGATGAATCAAAGTTATTTAAAACACCTTCTTTAATAGCAATAACTCTTTCAAGTCCCATACCTGTGTCAATAGATGGTTTTGGTAAATCTGCTCTTGTGATTTTTCCATTAGCATCTTTTGTTTGCTCATATTGCATAAATACAAGGTTCCAAATTTCTAAGAATCTATCACCTTCTCCACCTAAGTAATCTTCTTCACTAGAGAAATTCTCAGCACCTTGGTCATAAAAGATTTCAGAACAAGGACCACAAGGACCTGTATCACCCATAGACCAGAAGTTTTCTTTATCATCGAATCTTTTGATTCTGTCTTCGCTTATGTGCTTCTTCCATATATCATAAGCTTCATCATCGTCATCATGAATTGTCACCCATAATTTATCAACAGGAAGCTCTAAATTAACTGTTATAAATTCCCATGCATAAGCAATAGCTTCAACTTTGAAGTAATCAGCAAAAGAGAAGTTACCTAACATTTCAAAAAGTGTGTGATGACGTGCTGTATATCCCACATTTTCTAAATCATTATGTTTCCCACCAGCTCTTACACACAACTGACATGAAGTAGCAGTTGGGTTTGAAGGTTTTGGAATTGCACCTGTAAAAATATCTTTAAATTGAACCATTCCCGCATTCGTAAACATAAGTGTAGGGTCATCTGGAACTAAAGGCATTGATGATATTACATCATGTCCTTTCTTTTTGAAAAATTCTAAGTACTCTTTTCTAATATCCATATAAATTATCCGTGTTTAAATTTTAGTTATTTTATCCAAAAATTAATTTAGGCAAGATTAGTAATAAAATAATTGATTAGATAAAACTTATTTTAAGTTATTCTAAGCTATACTAACTAAAGTTTAATTTGTAAATTTTGAAAATTAAACTAATCAAGAAATAAACTAAATAATAAAGGAAATAAAATGAGTAAATATACAGAATTAACTCCAGCAAATTTTGAAGAAATCACAAATGAGGGTGTTTCACTTGTTGACTTTTGGGCTCCATGGTGTGGACCTTGTAGAATGATCGCTCCTGTAATCGAAGAATTAGCAGAAGAGTTCGAAGGTAAAGCTAACATTTGTAAAGTAAATACAGATGAAGAGCAAGATTTAGCAGTTAAATATGGAATTAGATCTATTCCAACTATCATTTTTATGAAAAATGGTGAAGTAGTAGATACTATGGTAGGAGCTTCTTCTAAGCAAGCATTTACTGATAAAATAAACTCATTAATTTAATAAATACTATAAAATATTAAAAAAGGGAAGAAGCAGATGCTTCTTCCCTTTTTTTATGCAAAAAATCTTTATTAAAAGTCATACACATGTCATTTGCAAATATTAATATTTCAATTTATGATTTTGAAAAGATTCAAAAGTTTTATGATTTAGGTTGTGATGATTATATAAAGAAACCTTTTTTTATTTTTAAATTAGTTCAAAAAGTCAAAAAATTATGTGTAATTCAAAAAAAGTTTCTAAAATTTAACGAGTATTATAAATATGACTTTATTAATCATGTTTATATAATAAAGACAAAGAAATAGAATTAACAAAAAAAGAGATTTTATTTTTAGAACTGTTTTCAAAGAATTTACATCATGTAGCTACTTATGAAGAGTTAGAAGAGTATGTATGGGAAGGTTGGGATACTAATCTTGTTAATATAAGAGCTATGGTAAAAAGATTAAGAAAAAAAATCCCATCAGAAGCGATTGTTATAGTAAAAGGTATGGGATATAGTTTACAAAAAGATGTGACTTTAGTTTCGTAAAAAATTAGTTAAACTATAACTTACATATATTTTAGTATTATTACATCTTTAATAAATACCATGAATTATACACAATAAATTACAAGGAATTTGATATGTTAGACTTAGCGATTATTGGCGGAGGACCTGCTGGATTAACAGCTGGACTTTATGCAACAAGAGGTGGTTTAAGTAATGTTACAATGTTCGAAATGGGAATGCCAGGTGGTCAAATTACGACTTCATCTGAAGTAGAAAATTATCCAGGACAAAAAGAAATTGTAACTGGTATGGCTTTAATGGAAGACTGGCCAGAGCAATGTAAAAGATTTGGTTTAAAACATGAAATGAACCAAGTTACATCTGTTACAAAAAAAGATGATATTTTTACTCTTACAACAGCTGATGGAAAAACTCAAGAAGCTAGATCTGTATTATTAGCAACTGGTTCAGTTCCAAGACGTGCTGGATTTAAAGGTGAAGATCAATTATTTGGTAAAGGTGTTTCAACTTGTGCTACTTGTGATGGTTTTTTCTATAAAGGAAAAGAAGTTGCTGTAATTGGTGGTGGAGATACTGCTTTAGAAGAAGCAGTTTACTTATCAAAAATGTGTTCAAAAGTTTATGTAGTTCATAGAAGAGATACATATAGAGCAGCACCATCTACAATAGAGCATATGAAAGCAGCTTCAAATATTGAAGAAGTTACAGATGTTGATGTTGATGAGGTTTATGGTGATAATATGGGTGTAACTGGTATAAAAGTTAAATCTAAAATTACTGGTGAAATTAGAGATATTCCAGTTCCTGGAGTATTTGTTTTTGTAGGTCGTGATGTACTAAATGATTCTCTAAAACAAGAAGATGGATCATTTTTATGTGAAACAAATAAAGCTGGTGAAATTGTTGTTGATTTAAGAATGAAAACAAATATAGCAGGTTTATATGCAGCTGGTGATGTTAGAATTGAAGCTTCAAAACAAGTTGTTTGTGCAGCTGGTGATGGTGCAACGGCTGCTGTTAATATTATTGAGTATTTAGGATAAAAAAATGATTAAAGTTGGAATTTTAGGAAGTACAGGAAGAGTTGGATCTTTATTAATTGATGATTTAGAACATGATGAACAAGCACGTGTTGCTGCTGTCCATGTTTTTGATAAATTAACAAAACAATTACCTGAAGATACAATTGTAACAAATGATATGAAAGTATTATTTGACTCTTCTGATGTTATTATTGATTTTAGCGCCCCAGGTGCTACTGAAGCTTTATTAACGGAAGTTGTTGAAAATGGTGCAAGAAAACCTTTAGTAATTGCAACTACAGGATTTACTAAGCATCAACAAAACTTATTATTAGAAGCTAGTAAACTAGTACCTATTTTATACGCAACTAATATGAGTTTAGGTGTTGCTGTTTTAAATAAATTAGTAGCACTAGCTTCTAAAACTTTAAGAGATTTTGATATTGAAATTGTTGAACAACATCACAAGCATAAAGTTGATTCTCCTTCAGGAACAGCTCTTACACTTGCAGAACATGCTGCAAATGCAAGAGATTTAAACCTTGATGATGTAAGAGTTTCAGGACGTGATGGTCAAATTGGTGCAAGAACTAAAGATGAGATTGCAGTAATGGCTTTACGAGGTGGAGATATTGTAGGACGACATACCGTTGGACTATATAATGATGGTGAATTTTTAGAATTAAACCATACAGCAACTGCTAGAAACACTTTTTCAAATGGTGCTATAAAAGTTTCAAAATGGATTATTGGAAAAGAACCAAAACTTTATTCAATTAACGACGCTTTAGGTCTATAAAACTAAAACTTAATTTACAAAAAAATAAAACTAAAAGAAAAAAGACATTTACACTTTCACTTTTTTCTTTTCACTAAGGTTAAATAAATGTGCGCAATAGTTGGAATTTACGGGAACGATAATGCTGCAAGACTTGCATCTCTTGCTTTATTTGCAATGCAACATAGAGGTCAAGAAGCTACAGGTATTTCTTCTTCGTGTGATGGAAAAATTCATACGATTAAAAATAGAGGGTTAGTATCAGATGTATTTAAAGAGTCTTCTCTTAAGATTTTAAAAGGAAATATGGCTATTGGGCATAATAGATATTCAACAGCAGGTGGAGATTCTATTTTAGATGCACAGCCTGTATTTGCTAAGTATAAACTTGGTGAAATGTCTATTGTTCATAATGGAAATTTAATTAACAAAGAAGAAGTGAGAAAAGATCTAATTGATAAAGGTGCTATTTTTCAAACAGGTATGGATACTGAAAACTTAATTCATCTTATTGCTAAAAATTCAAAAGAGAGATTAAGAGAAAGAATAGTTGAAGCATTAGAAAAAACTATTGGAGCATATTGTTTTATTGTTCAGTCACGTTCAAAACAGTTTGTAATTAGAGATAAATATGGTATTAGACCATTATCTTTAGGAAAACTAAAATCAGGTGGATATATAGTTGCATCTGAAACTTGTGCTTTTGATTTAGTTGATGCTGAGTTTATTAGAGATGTTAAACCAGGAGAAATGTTAATCTTTAGTGAAGATTATGAAGAGCCTGAGTCAATTCAAGTTTTTGAACCTGAATTTAGACCATGTGCTTTTGAATACGTATATTTTGCACGTCCTGATTCAGAAATTGATGGTAAAAATGTATATAAATCAAGAGAAAATATGGGTAAAGCCTTAGCTAGAAATGATGAAAGTTCAGACGTAAAATATGACATGGTTGTACCAGTTCCAGATTCAGGAGTTCCAGCAGCACTTGGTTATGCAAGTCAAAGTGGAGTTCCGTTTGAATACGGAATTATTAGAAATCACTATGTTGGACGAACATTTATTGAACCAACTCAAGAGATGAGAAGTATGAAAGTTAAAATGAAACTTTCACCAATGAAATCACTAATTGCAGGTAAATCATTACTTGTAATTGATGATTCAATTGTACGAGGTACTACATCTAAAAGAATTGTAAGAATGCTTAAAGATGCAGGTGCAAAAGAAGTTCACTTTAGAGTTGCCTCTCCTGAAATAAAATTCCCTTGTTATTATGGTATTGATACACCTAATAAAGAAGAGTTAATTTCTAATAATATGAGTAAAGATGAAGTTAAAGATTATATTGAAGCTGATTCTTTAGAGTACTTATCTGTTGATGATTTAGTAAATGCTATTGGTAATGATAGAAATTACGCTCTTGAAAGTTTTGATGGAGATTATTTCGTAAAAGAATAAAGTGAATGAATCAAAATTCACTTTTAAATATTTTGATTGTCAAAAAATAGTACTAGGAAAATCCTAGCACTATTTAATTTTTAATAAATAGTCAACTACATTATCAATAAATGCGTCATGTTTTCTATCTTTTCTATATGCAATATATAATTTTCTTACCATTTTTTGATTGTTAATTCTTGATTCATATAAAGCACCTGATTTTAATAATGACTCAATTGCATTTCTAGATACAATTGAAACTGTTGGTGTTAATTCTTTGTCTGAATGTAAAACTGTCTGAACAATAGTAGTAGCAGATGTAACTTCACTTGTAACATCAAAAGTATCACAATCAGGGAAATTAGCTTTATCAAGATTTTCTTTGAAAATCGCTCTTGTATTTGACTCTGGATTTCTACAAACCCATTTATATGATAATAAATCTTCAGCTTTTGCTTTTGCTGGTAATTTTTGATTAGAGAAAATTACAATTTCATCTTCCATCCATTCTCTGTAAATAATATCATCATTTGAAACATAGTTTTCTACTAATGCCATGTCTATTTTTTTGTCTAATAAATCTTCTATTGCTTCATGTGAAACTGAAACATTTATTGATACTTCATTATTGATATTTTCTTTTAAATTATTTAAAAATCTTGGTAATATATAGTTTCCTATAATAAATGATGCACCAAATACAAAAGTTACATCTTTGTTCATGATTTTAAGTAATTCTTTTTCACCATTAGCAACACATTTTTCTATTTTAATAGCAATTGCAAATAGCATTTGACCTTCTTTTGTAAGTCTAATACCATTCTTTTTTCTATCAACTACTTGTACATCTAAATAGTCTTCAATAAATTTCATTTGTTGTGTTACAGCAGGTTGTGAAATACCAAGTTTTGCTGAAGCCTTTGAAAAAGATTTCTCTCTTACTACTGTAAGGAAAGTCTCTAATTTTGCAAAATCTGTTAGCATTATAGCCTCCGTGTTATAAGTTATGTTTATCATAACATTTATTTATAAATAAAATAATTAAGGAGAATATTGAATTTATTTAATATATGATATAATTGCGTATTATGGGAGAAAAAATGTCTGAAAATTTACTATCATTATTAAATGATTCTCAAAAAAGTGCAGCTGAACATATTGATGGTTCACTACTTATACTTGCAGGTGCAGGTTCTGGAAAAACGAAAACTATTACTACTAGATTAGCTTATTTAATATCAATAGGAATTGATCCAAGTTCAATATTAACATTAACATTTACAAATAAAGCGGCTTCAGAAATGAGAGAAAGAGCTTTCTCATTAATAAATCCATCATTTTTAAATACTCCCCCTTTATTGTGTACTTTTCATAAATTTGGCTTATTATTCTTAAAATTTCATATGAGCGAATTAGGACGAAAAGCAAATTTTATTATTATTGATACAGATGATAAAAAAAGAATTATCAAGTCAATTGACAAAGAAATTACAACGGCACTTTTAGTATCTGAAATTTCTAAATATAAAAATACTTTAATGTCACCAGAAGAAGCAATCGCGGGTGCTGAATTAAAACTTTATCAACAAATTGCAATTGTATATAAAAAATATCAAGAGTATTTATTAAAAAACAATTTAGTAGATTTTGATGATTTGCTATTATTACCTTATGAAATATTAAAGAAAAATGCTAAATTAGCAGAGCAAACAAGTCAAAAATACCAATATATTATGGTTGACGAGTACCAAGATACGAATGAATTACAATATAGATTATTAAGACTTTTATGTACAAGTCATAATAATCTTTGTGTTGTTGGTGATGATGATCAAAGTATTTATGGTTGGAGAGGTGCTACAATTAAAAATATTTTAAATTTCTCTGAGCATTTTGATGATACAAAAGTAGTAAAATTAGAAAAAAACTATAGATCAACTGATACTATTTTAAATCATGCAAATCAATTAATCGAGCATAATCGTGATAGATTAGGAAAAAAACTAGTAGGAACAAGAGCTAAAGGTGATTCAATAAAAGTATATGAATCACACGATGAAAATGAAGAAACTAGAAAAATAATTGATGATATAAAAGCTATGCTTGATAGAGGAATATCTGCAAAAGATATTGCTGTGTTATTTAGAGTAAATGCCCTATCAAGATCACTTGAAGAAGGTTTTAATAAAGCTGGATTAAATTATAAACTTGTAGGTGGAATGAAGTTCTATGAACGTGCTGAGATTAAAGATTTAATCGCATACTTTAGAATTCTTACAAATTCAAATGATAACTTCTCATTAAAAAGAGTTGTAAATAAACCTAAACGTGGAATTGGTAAAACAACAATTGATAAGCTTGAAGCAAAATCTATAGAAACACAAAAACCAATTTTTGATTTAATTCAAGAATTAAACCCAGAAGAATTAGCAGGAATTGTTGGTAAAAAGAATTCAAGAACGTTAAAAGTATATGAAGCTTCTGTTATGGATTTAAAAGACATTTTAGAAGAATCAAAAATGAAGTTTTTAGATGCATTTGAAGAAACTTTTGATTATAGAGCCTCTTATGATAATGTTCCTGATGGTTTTGAACGTCAGGGAAATATCGATGAATTTTATGGATACATTAGAGATTACTTTATGCAAAATCCTCATTTAGAATTAAAAGACTTTTTAAATGAGATTGCACTTGAGAGTGAAAATGGTGAATATAATAATGAAGCAATTTCAATGATGAGTATTCACGCTTCAAAAGGTTTAGAGTTTAAAAACCTATTTATTATAGGACTTGAAGAAGGGTTCTTTCCTTTAACAGGAGATGGTTCTGATATTGAAGAAGAAAGAAGATTGGGTTATGTAGCAATTACTAGAGCTATGGATGATTTAACTCTATCTTTTGTTCATTCAAGATTTTATAAGGGTAAAAGAGCAATGTTAAACAAAAGTAGATTTTTAAGCGAATCTGGTTTAGTAAAAGGTTCTTTAACTATTGAAAAACACTCAGGATTTAAAAAAGGTGATTTAGTTCAACATAAAATTTTTGGTATGGGTAGAGTTCAAAAAGCAAGTAAAGCTGGAAAAGATTATAAACTAACAATTAATTTTGGCGGAACAAAAAGAGATATTTTATCTTCTTTTGTTGATAAAATATAAAAAACTATTAGAGTAATAATGCAAAAAAGACTTTATGATAAAGAACCATTAAATAAGCTATTAGTTGTAAAAAAACCAATTTTTATCTCTTCTAATACTTATTTAAATAAAATAAAAAGAAAATACAAAAATAAAAAAGCAGGATTTAGCGGAACATTAGATCCTTTTGCTTGTGGATGTTTAATAGTAGCTTTTGGACAGTATTCAAAACTATTTAAATACTTAAGCAAAACTCCAAAAACTTATAAGGCAGTTATATGGTTAGGAGTTCAATCTGAATCTTTGGATATTGAAAATGTAAATTCAATTAATGAAGCAAAAAGATTAGATATTGATTTGATAAAAAAAGAGATAAAAAATCTAATTGGTGAAATAGAATACATCCCACCAAAATTTTCTGCAAAAAAGATAGATGGAAAAAGAGCTTATGACCTTGCTCGTGAGGGTGTTGAGTTTGAGATGAAAAAATCTATTATGAATATAATTGATAGTAAATTTATTCAATATAATCATCCTTTTATAACTTTTGAATCAAGTGTTAGTGAAGGTTCATATATAAGATCTCTTGCCCAAATACTTTGTGAAAGATTAGATACAGTTGGAACCTTATCTTATTTAGAACGAAAAAATGAAGGAAAGTTCTTTTTTGAAAATGAAAAAGATTTAAACCCTTTAGATTATTTAGATATTCCTGTAAACAAATATACAGGTACAAAAGAGTGGCTTTATAATGGAAAGAAAATATCTCTTGATTATTTAGAAAATAAAAGTGATGGTAAATATTTGATAGTTTTTGATGATTTCTTTTCTATTATTGAAATTTGCGAAAATGAAGTGAATTATTTACTTAATAAGATTACTTTATGAAAATATTTAAATCATATGCAAAAGTAAATATATTTCTTAAAATTGCAGATAAAAGAGATGATTATCATGAACTCGTTTCAAGGTTTGTACGAGTTCATAATTTGTTCGATTGTATGTCATTTGTAAAAACTAATAAGAAGGCTATGGATATTATAGGTGATTTTGGATGTAAATTAGAGTCTAATACTGTATATAAAGCATACATATTATTAAAAAACTACAAAAATGTTGAAGAATTTTTCAAAACTTATAGTGTAAAAATAGAAAAAAACATACCTGAATTTGCAGGACTAGGTGGTGGAAGCTCAAATGCTGCTACTTTTTTAATTATGGTAAATGAATATTGTAATTTAAATTTATCAAAAGATGAACTTTGCAAAATTGCAGTTAAAATTGGTGCTGATGTGCCTTTTTTTGTATATGAATATGATAGTGCAAATGTAAGAGGTATTGGTGAAATTGTAGAAAAGTTTAATGAAGAAGTATTAGATATAGATACTATAACTCCCAAAATTCAGTGTAATACAGGTGAAATATTTAAAGTTTTTAGAGAAAAGTTTTATAAACAAATATCTAAAGAAGAAGAGAATAGATTATTAGCTTTAAGTTCAAAAGATATATTAAAAGAGTTTAATATATATCAAGCAAATGATTTATACGAAGCAGCAATAACAACAGAAGCAAAACTTCAAGAATATGAAAAAGAAAATTGGTATTTTAGTGGAAGTGGAAGTTCATTTTTTAAGGTTAACAATGGCAACTAAAAAAGAAGTAAAAAAGAATTTAGTATTTAAAAACAAAAAAGCTTTTCATGATTTTACAATTATGGAAAGTATGGAAGCTGGAATTGTTTTAGAAGGTAGCGAAGTTAAAGCTATGAGAGAAGGGCGAGCAAATTTAAAAGACTCATTTGTTCGAATTATTAAAGGTGAAGTGTTTTTATTTAATATGCACATTTCTCATTTAAATACAGCTCATGTAACATATAGACCAGAAGAAAGACGTGAAAGAAAGTTATTACTACATAATAAACAAATAGCTAAACTTTTTGAAAAAGTTACTAAAGATGGAATCTCAATAGTGCCTTTAAAAATGTATTTTAACGCAAGAAATAAAGTTAAAGTACAAATAGCAACTGCTGAGGGTAAAAAACTTCATGATAAAAGAGAAGATTTAAAGAAAAAAACAATGCAAAGAGAGACTCAAATAGCTATTAAAAATTGGAAATAAAAATAATAAATTAAGCCCAGTCTTTAATAGTATGAATAAGAGAAAAAATAATTATTTTTTCTTAAAAACAAAACTCATTTGTTTATATCATAAGGATAATTATTTAAATCTAAAATCCCTCATAAATATATCACTTACTTTCTTTTTAAATATTTTCAATAAGCAATAAAAATTAAAAATAGCCTAGATTAAGCTAAATAGGACAAATAATATCTTGATTAATAAATTTTTTATACATTTTTATTATAACTTTAACTTATAAGAATTAATACAAAAGAAAATACAAAGTTCTTCTTGAATTTCATAATTGTTATCATTATGAGTTTTAATCACAATATTATTTTTTAAAAAATATTTACACTTAAATTTTACTAAAATTAAGTAAAATCTTAGTGCATTTCAGTTAAAATGATTTCATAAGTGACGAATTGTGACTTGTATATAAAATTAGTAGGAGGAGATTGATGCAAAACGGTGCACAAATTGAGTACGATTACTCAGTTGCAAAAGCCTTTACCTTTGCAACAATTTTGTTTGGTATCATAGGTATGACTGTTGGTGTTATACTTGCGTTTCAATTGGCGTTTCCTGAGTTAAGTAACTTAGCTGGGGAGTATGGTACATTTAGTAGATTAAGACCTTTACACACAAATGCTGTGGCATTTGGTTTTACTCTAAGTGGTGTTTTTGCTTGTTGGTATTACATTGGGCAAAGAGTATTAAAAGTTTCTTTAAAAGAATCTCCATTTTTAATGGGTATTGCAAAATTACATTTTGCTTTATATTTTATCACTATTTTATTAGCAGCTGTAACTCTATTAATGGGTTTCACAACTTCTAAAGAATATGCTGAATTAGAATGGCCATTAGATATTTTAGTAGTAGTATGGTGGGTTTTATGGGGTGTTTCAATTTTCGGTCTTATTGGGATTAGAAGAGAAAGAACATTATATATTTCATTATGGTACTTCATTGCTACTTTTATTGCAATTGCAATGTTGTATTTATTTAATAATATGGAAGTTCCAACTGCCTTAGTATCAGGTTACGGTTCATGGATGCATTCTGTTTCTATGTATGCTGGTACAAATGATGCACTAGTACAGTGGTGGTATGGACATAATGCGGTTGCATTTGTTTTCACAACTCCTATTATTGCTATGATTTATTACTTCCTTCCAAAGGAATCTGGTCAAAATGTTTATTCATATAAACTTTCGATTTTAGCTTTCTGGGGATTAATGTTTGTTTATTTATGGGCTGGTGGACACCACTTATTATATTCAACTGTTCCTGATTGGATGCAGACAATGGGTTCTGTTATGTCAATTGTTTTAATTTTACCATCATGGGGTTCAGCTATTAATATGCTTTTAACTATGAAAGGTGAATGGCAACAATTACAAAGTAATACGCTAATTAAGTTTATGATATTAGCTTCAACATTCTATATGTTATCAACTATTGAAGGTCCTATTCAAGCGATTAAATCAGTAAATGCAATTGCGCACTTTACAGATTGGATTCCAGGTCACGTTCATGATGGTGTTTTAGGATGGGTTGTATTTATGGTAATGGCAGGTTTATTCCATATGGTTCCAAGAATGTACAAAAGAGAAATTTACTCTAAGTCGTTAATGGATACACAATTCTGGTTACAAACTACAGGTATCGTTTTATACTTTACTTCTATGTGGATTGCAGGTATTACTCAAGGTATGATGTGGAGAGCGTATGATGAATATGGTTCTTTAGTTTATTCATTCATTGATACA
>CALKDR010000022.1 GCA_938084175.1 uncultured Campylobacterales bacterium | reverse complement strand
AAAAAGCAAAACAATTTGTAAATAGTGATAACTCTAAAAATATAAAATCCAATGATGAAGCAATTACAGGAGCAAAAGATATTATCGCTCAAAGATATGCAGATGATTTTAAATCAAAAGAAATAGTAAGAAAACTTATTGCTTCTTGGGGTGAACTTCAAATTAAAGAAGGAAAAGAGTTTAATAAAAATGGTGTTTATTCAAACTTTGCAGGTAAAAAAGAGAAAGTAAAATATATTAAATCACATAGAGTTTTAGCAATTTTACGTGCAGTTGTTGAAAAAGAATTAAGTATAAAGATAGATATTGATGAAAAACATCTTTTAGAAAATATTAAAAAATATAAAATTCCTTCATGGGCAAGTTCTTCAAAAGATATAGTTTTTGATGCATATAAAGATGGTCTTAAAAGACTTCTTCTTCCTAGTTTAAAACGTGAAGCTATTAATACATTAAAAGAAAAGGCAAGTGCCCAAGCAATTGAACTATTTGGAAAAAATTTAAAAGAGCTACTTCAAACAGCACCTTTGGTAAATCAAGTTATATTAGGAATTGATCCGGGTTTTGTATCAGGATGTAAATTAGCTGTAATTAATGAAAATGGTATTTATTTAGACTCTAGTGTAATTTATCCAACAAAACCAAAAGAAGATATCAATACTTCTAGTAAAGTTGTATTAGCACTTATTAAAAAGTATAAAGTAAACTCAATTGCAATTGGAAATGGAACAGCATCAAGAGAAACTGCCCAATTTATTTCAAATTTAATAAAAGAAAACAATCTAGATATTAACTATGCAATTGTTAGTGAAATTGGAGCTAGTGTATACTCAGCTTCAAAAATAGCTGCACTTGAATATCCAAACTTAGATGTAACAATAAGAGGTGCTATTTCAATTGCAGGACGATTAAGAGACCCAATGGCAACCTTAGTTAAAATTGACCCAAAGTCCTTAGGAATTGGACAATATCAACACGATGTAAATCAAAAAGAATTAGCTTTAAAATTAGAAAATATAACTGTAGATTTAGTAAATAAAGTAGGAGTTGATTTAAACTCAAGTTCTTATAAATTATTATCATTTATTTCAGGTATTTCAGAAAAACTTGCAATTAATATAATAGAACACAGAGATAAGATAAAAAAATTCAATAGCAAAAATGAACTTCTGAAAGTAAAAGGCTTAGGTGCAAAAGCATATGAGCAAGCTGTAGGATTTTTAAGAATTAAAGATGGAAAATCTATTTTAGATAATACTGCAATTCATCCTGAAGATTATGAAGTTACAAAAAACTTACAAAAAAAATATACTATAGAAAATATTTTAAATAATCAAATTGAACAAATTGCAAAAGAGTTAAATACAACAACTTTGAAACTTCAAGATATTATAGATGAACTAAAAAAACCAGGATATGATGTAAGAAATAAATTTAATCAAGTTAAATTCTCATCAGATGTTACAAAAATAGAAGAACTAAAAGAGGGATATATCCTAAATGGTATTGTACGAAATATAACAGACTTTGGAGCATTTGTAGATATTGGTCTAAAAAATGATGCCCTACTTCATATCTCACAAATATCAGCAAAAAGAATCTCACACCCTAGTGAAGTTTTAAGTATCAATCAAAATCTAGAAAATATTAAAGTCCTTAATGTTGATCTGGAAAAACAAAGAGTTGGGCTTATATTAAAATAGTAAACCTAATTCTTTCCCTCACTCCTTAAGACATTCTCCTTTATAAATAATCATACAATCTTATCATTAATTTAGCTCCTTATATATATGACAAAAATTACAATCTGAATTAAAATAAGTAAAACTTATAAAATTTACATAATTTAATATTATAATTAAGCTTAGATTAATTATACTAAATATAGAATATTTTTATCAAAGGATAATAATTATCCTAATAAGGAAAAGTTATGGCATGCGATACAGGTGTTAAAGCTAGAGAAGAAAAAATTGCTAACGAGGTTAGTCAAATTGATAATAACACAGAAGTGAAAAAAGGAAAAAAAATGAGCTCAACTATGGTACAAAAACAAATCCCAGAATTTACAATGGATGCATTCGATGCACATACAGGTCACTATACTACAGTATCTAGTGAAGATTACAAAGGTAAATGGTCGGTTGTTTGTTTCTATCCAGCAGACTTTACATTTGTTTGTCCAACTGAAATTGCTGCTATGAATGCACATTATGATGAATTCCAAGAACTTGGTGTTGAAATTTTAGCCGTATCTACTGATACTAAATTCTCTCACAAGAGATTTGTTGAAACTGAACCAATTTTAGAAGGTTTAAAACTTACTATTGGTGCTGATACTACAACTGAAGTTAGTGAAAAATTTGGTGTATTAATTGAAGAAGAAGGAATGGCTTTAAGAGGTAGATTCTTATTCAATCCAGAAGGAATTTGTGTAGCTCAAGAAGTTCAAGCTCCAATGGTTGGAAGAAATGTAAACGAATTCTTAAGACAAGTTAGAGCTTGGCAACATGCAACACAAACAGGTGAAGTTTGTCCAGCAGGATGGAGACCAGGTAAAAAAACTCTTCCAGTAAATACTGACGTTGAGCAAATGACTGGGAGAGTTGGTGATTATATTACTGTTGAAGAAATCTTATCTTAATAGTTTAATCATTTTATAAGAAAAGATTCTCTAGTTTTTAAAAGCAATTGCATCTACTTCAACTAAAACATTTTTAGGTAAAGTTTTAACAGCAACCGTTGCACGTGAAGGTGCAGTTTCTGCACTAAAATATTGAGCATATACTTCATTAAAAGCTACAAAATTATCCATATCAGATAAGTAACACGTAGTTTTTAATACATTTTCATATGAAGTTCCAGCTTCTTCTAAAACAGCT
>CALKDR010000021.1 GCA_938084175.1 uncultured Campylobacterales bacterium | reverse complement strand
GCTATGATTTTAAAAAGAGTAATTTCACTGAAACTTATTTCAATATTTTTTGGGATAGTAGGAAGTGCAATACTTTTAGTTGGATATATATTTAATGCCATATTATAAGAAAAAGGATAAAGAATGAAAATAGAAATTTTAGGAACAGGTTGTGCTAAATGTAAAGCCTTAGAAGAAAATGCAAAAAAAGCAGTTGCCGAAGAAGGCATTTTTGCTCAAGTTGAAAAAGTAGAAGATTTAGTTGTGATTATGAATTATGGGGTTATGAATACACCAGGACTTGTAATAGATGGTGAAGTTAAATCTACGGGTAAATTATTAAGCCATGAGGAAATAAAAGCCCTTTTTTAAAATCATTTCAGATATAGTTGCGTAAATTTAATATAAAGAATTCTTTTGAATGAGACTAGATTAGGGCAAGTATATGCTGTATTAGCATTTTTATTTTGGGGAGCAATTGCTCCTATATACTTCAAACAAGTAGCAAGTGTTGAACCTATTGAGGTTTTAATACATAGAATTGTTTGGTCTTTTATAATTTTAATACCCTTATTATTTATTACAAAACAAGTAGATGTCTTTAAAAAAGTTATTGTAGATATTAAAAAACTAAAGTATTTGGCTTTTTCAAGTTTTTTTATATCACTTAATTGGATTGTTTTTATTTGGGCTGTGGCAAATGATAAGATCATGGAAACTGCTTTTGGGTATTATATAAATCCCCTTGTAAGCGTATTTTTAGGATATGTGATTTTCCATGAAAGAATGACTAAATATCAATATATTGCAGTTTCTATAGCGTTTATGGCGGTTTTGTATCAACTACTATCTTTAGGCTCTTTACCCATTGTTTCTCTTATTTTAGCTTTTAGTTTTGCTTTTTATGGAATGATAAGAAAAAAAGTCAATATAGGTTCAATAGTAGGTTTATTTGTGGAGACTTTAATTATGTTGCCTTTTGCTTTATTAGGTATTTATTATCTTATTGTAAGTGGAACAATATCCTTTTTAAATTACAGTGTAAATTCAAGTGATTATATAAATGTTATGTTAGTTCTTGGAGGAATTATTACCATTACTCCTTTACTTTTATTTAATGGAGCAGCTACTAGAATGAAGTTATCAACCTTAGGCTTCTTCCAATACTTAGGTCCTACCTGTGCTTTTTTACTTGCAATTTTTGTTTATCATGAAGAGTTTAATAGTGATAAATTAATTACCTTTGCACTTATTTGGATAGCATTAGTTGTGTTTTCATTTGATTCATTAAGTAAAAAAATAAGAAAAAATTAACTTATTTTACTTTCTTCACACATTAAATCTATAATATCATCTTGATGTCCACAAAAATTACCATTTTTTTCAATCAAAAATAAATCATTTGCAAAACCTTTAATTGTATGTAGTTTTGCACTTTCAATTTCAATATTAAAATCATCGAAAATCTTTGCAATATGTGCGAATAAACCTTTTTGATCTTCTGCTATTATACTCATAGAAGCTAAGTGAGCTGTATGATTACAATTAACTTTTATATGTTCTTTTTTAATTACTGGTCTTGTCAGTTTTGTATTTTTTGTCATATCAAATGAATCTTTAATAACTTCTTCAATAAAAGGTAAATCATCATCATTAACTCTTTCAGTAAAAGAGATATAAAAAGCTTTTTTATCATCATATAATTTAAATATATTCATTGAAGAAATATTTAAAAATTCCAGTTTCCCTAAAAGATATCCTAAATTTAAGGGCACATTTCTAATGATTCTTATCGTTAAATGAGTTGTATTCATTATTTTGTAAATGTAATCATTAACATCTTTTGCTTTAATTGCAATATCTAAAATATCTTCTGCTTTTAATATTAAAAACATTTGATTTGATGAAATATACATGATTTTCTTCTTTACTAAATTTGGTAACTCTTTGTATCTTTTTAAATTTTTAATTGTATTTTGCTTAGCAACCCTTCTTGAACTTTCATTTAAAAGTTCTTTATTTTCGAAAGCAGGAAGAGTTTGAGTATACAGTTGTTTTAAAAGTGAAGCCATAGATGAATTATATATATTATTTCCAACTGCTGAGATATCACAGTATGTTACTACGTATAGCATCTTTAAAGCTAATTCTGATTTTACTAATCCTACAAAATTTAAAATAGTTTTTTCAGAATAAATATCATCATGAGTAGCAATATAAGACATCATATTATGATATCTTACAAGTCTAGCACCTATTCTTGTAAGTTCTTCACCAAAACCAAAAGAAGTTCCCATTCCTTTGAATAGTTTTTCTCCTACAATATGATGATCAGTAGGTCTTCCTTTTCCAATATCATGAAATAATGCTACAAGTTTTGTAATACTTTTTTGTTGTTTATTTAAAGAGTCAAATATATCTTTAACATAAGGATCTTTTATATTTTCTGAAAATTTTAATGTTGCAATTGAATGAACATCAACAGGGTGTTGGTGATAACCATCAAATTGTGGTTGATCAATTATTTTCTTTGTACTTGGCAGAACAGCTTGGAATAAACCTGCATTATAAATTAATTTAATTACAGGATATAATCGTTTCTTAAAAAGCATAGATTTAATATTTTTTTGTAACTCTTTAGATTGTGTTCTAGGTAGTTTTACTTTACTTGCATAATATATATATGATCTATCGAATCTTGTTACACTTGAAGGAAGTTCAATTAATTCTTTCAAAAGAGAATTTAATGTTACTTGTTTTGCATTAAAAGAAGTATATAAAGTATTTTCTATGATATATAAATTCTTTTTGTATCTAAATTCTTTTAGTTTAGTTATATTTTCAGATTTGAAAATAATACGTCTAGTAAACTTTTTAACCATAGTTGCTGTAAAACTATGAATGATATGTAAGCATGTCAAAAGTTTTGCCATACATTGTCTATCTTTTGTATGTCTTGGAGTATTTTTGAAACCTAGTTTAGTACTTAATTCAGGTAATATATCAAAAGTTACTTGGTCTTGTTTCTTTCTTGCAATATTATGTAAAGCATTTCTAACCTGAAAGACATATTCTAAAGACTGTCTATACTGTCTATACTCATCTTCTGTAAATTCTATGCCTATTAAACTTTTTGTATCTGTTGTTCCATACAAAATATTAGCAATCCAATACATCATATTCGATTCTCTAATTCCTCCAAATCCATCTTTGATATTTGGTTCCATTTTTAATGGATATTTTAAAAGTCTTTGTTTATGTTCTTCTAATTTTTCTAAGACGAATTCTTTTTGATTTGTTTTTCTGATTAAAGATAAAACATTTTCATAACCATACCAAAGATATTTAGAACCAAAAATCATTCTTGATTCCAAAATAGAACTTTTTATAGTAATATCTTCTTCAACACTTAGAGCAACTTCTTTTAATTCATGTACTCTTGAACCTAGTTTTAATCCACAATCCCAAGCTAGAGTTATAAATTCTTCCATAATTTCTTTTAAGTTGTAGCCTTTAATATCTTCATATAAAATCATTATATCAATATCCGAATAGATACAAAGCTGTTGTCTTCCATAAGATCCAAGTGCTATTAAACTAATAGGAATAGATGAACTCATAGGTTGATATGAACCAAAGTTTTTTCTTAAAATATATTTATAAAGTAAAATTAGAAATTTGTCAGTATGTTTAGTATGTTTTACAAAAAAATCTTTACCACCAGTTGTCTCTAAAGTTGTGTCAATAGATGCTACATAATTTTTAAAATAGTTTTTAAAAACTTTTGATATTTCAAAGTCACTTGCATTGTTTGATATTAAGTCTTCAATTTGTATATTTAAATCTATCATAATAATTCTTTATGTGTTTCTAGTTTTTTACGTAAAGTTATTCTATTTAACCCTAAGTGTTTAGCAACTTGTACTTGTGATTTATATTTTTTAGTAGATGCTTTTATTAGAGGAACTTCAAATAAATACAAAAGATTTTTATATGCATTATCTTCTCCCAGATTTTCTCCTAAATATTTTTCTAAAAACATTAATATTTCTTCTTCTCCAATTATCTCAAAAAGGTATGAAAAGTATATTGATTTTTTCAGTGAATGAGTATTATTTGTAATATTTGTTATTAATTTAGATGTTGAAATCATTTCCATATCTAAAGTTTGAGATGCTTCTACAGAAAATTTATTTATCAAAGCTTTTGTATCAAGATCTCTTTTATATAAATCTGGAACTTCTAAATTTATTGAAAATATATCTTTTAATTTTTGATTTAACATATTATTGTTTGATATGGCAATAATTCGAATATTATTTATATCAATCCAGTTTAATAATAGATCTATATTTGTTATTTCATGTATTTTATCAATAATAATTGCATCATCTTGTATATTTATTATTTCATCTTGTATATCTTGCTGTAGTATTTTAGCATTATAAATTTTTGAATTAGGTAGTATGTAAGAAGCTAAGGATTTCTTACCAACACCTGGTGTTCCGATTATTAACGCATGAACATTTACTGCTTGTAATAACTTTGCTGAGTTTAATATTTCTTTAGAAATTTCATCCTGTGCTATATAGTCTTGCATATTTTTTAGCCTTATATGATATAAATTAATTATACAGCATAAAGTATACAGTATAATTTTTTAAATTTTTTTTAAAATTGTTTATTAAATAATCAAATGTCTACAATATATTTAAATATTACAAAGATTACTTACTTTTCTTTGTTGAAAAGTTAGTAAATGCTGTAAGCGATATAAGTATTAATGAGATACCTGCTATTAAGTAAAAAGCGTTTATCATTTTGTCATAATCATTTAATGCAATTTTAAATACTACAATAAGTGCTTCTATAGACAATGCAATAATAATTGTACTTAAGAATTTTGTTAATATTTTAGTTTCAACTTTAGCATTTTTTGAATAAGATTTAAAAAATACTTCTTGTTCTAATATGGTTTTTGCAAGATCAAAAATGGCAATACTTAGAGTTAAGGCAATAATTGGTTTAAATATCATTTCTAAAGATAGTGTACTTTCAGCAATTAAATAATAAGCAAAGTCATATAAAGAAAATACAATTGTAATAATTGATAACATCATCATAGAAAAACCTGCAAAAATATAAAACCCTTTTGTTACAGAATGAAATGGTTTGTTTAATTCAAGCAAGTTTAGTTTTTCAAGTAATATATCAATTCTAAAATCTAAAAATATAATTTGATCACCTTCTTTAATCGTAAGAGTTACACAATTGTTTCGTGTTGCAATACTGATATATGGTGTAGAAAAAGCAATATTCTCACCTTTGAATTCTAATTTAGAAATTAAATATGATCTATTTTTATCTTTTGCTTCTTCATCTATACTAGTTCTGTAATAATTTGCAGTACTTTGAATTTTAGTATCTTTATTTGTAAAATAAATAAGTTCTAATGATGGGAAAAGGTTAAATAATTTAGAAAATTCACTTTTTTTGTGTATAGTCAAGCTACCAAGATTTTTAACACTTTCTTGTAAAAAAAATTCAATTTCTTCTTGGTGCTCTTTGTATGTTTCTATAAACTCTTTCATTAAACTATCCTATAATACTTTTTTGTATTATACTTATTTATTAGATATCTAGAGTTCATAGTATGTATATTTTATACACAAGTGTTTATATTTTAGTAGTTTAATTAATGTTAAATATTTAGATAAATAATATTACCTTCTATTTTACTTTCATAAACATTTGTACAACCACTATCATTTCCTAAAGCTGTTCCCTTTTTTAAGTCAATATCCCAGTTATGCATAGGACAAGTTACAATATGCTCATGAACTAAACCCTCACTTAGTTTTCCTTGTTTGTGTGGACATTTGTTATTGATTGCAAAGATAGAATTATCTCTTGTTTTAAAGATTGCTATTTCGATATCACCATATTGTACTACTCTTGAACCCATTGCTGGGATTTTTTCTACTTCCGTGATTTTAATCCATTTTGCCATTATACTGTTTCCTTTGCTTGAAAACTTTCTGAGTTTTCAGGTGCTATTACTATTGGACTAAACTCTTCAGTGAAGCCATCTTTTCTTGATTGCTCCCATGGGTCAATTTGAGCCGTTCTTTGAGATTCATCAAATCTAGCTGCATAAAAATCTACTTGTGATTTATCTTCTAAAAGTGCATCTTTAACGTATTGTAAACCAACTCTCTCAACCCAATGAGCAGTTCTTTCTAGATAATATGCATCTTCTCTATAAAATTGCATAATCGCTTTTATATGATGATATAATTCTTCATTAGTTGTAACTTTTGTAAAAAAGTCAGTAACTCTTACTTTAATACCACCATTTCCAGCAATACTAATTTCCCATCCTGAATCAACAGCAATTACACCTATATCTTTAATAGTAGCCTCCGCACAGTTTCTTGGACATCCAGATACGGCAATTTTAAACTTATGTGGCGTCCATGAACCCCAAGTCATCTTTTCAATATCAATACCAGTTTGCATTGCATCTTGTGTTCCAAATCTACACCATTGATTACCAACACAAGTTTTAACTGTTCTTAAACCTTTTGCATACGCTTGACCTGAAACAAAGCCGGCATCATTTAAATCTTTCCACATAGGTGCAAGTTGTTCTTTTTTAACACCTAACATATCAAGTCTTTGACCACCTGTAAACTTTACAGTTGGAACATCATATTTAACAGCAATATCTGCCATATCTTTTAACTCTTTAGGACTTGTTAATCCTCCCCAAATTCTAGGAACTACAGAATAAGTACCATCTTTTTGAATATTTGCAAAAACTCTATCATTCACTAAGGCTGATCTTTTATCATTCTTGTATTTATCATCATTATATTTTACAAGTAAGTAGTAGTTTACAGCAGGACGACATTTCATACACCCATCTTCAGTTTTCCAATCAAGTTTTCTAAATACATCATAAACATTATCAAAGTCATTTGTATCAATACAAGCTTTAATATCTTTATGTCCAACATCACAACAGTCACAAATACCCTCTACAGTATCATTATACTCATCACCTAAAGTATCTACTAAAATTTGCTCAACAATTCCAAGACAAGAACCACATGAAGCTCCAGCTTTTGTACAAGTTTTAACTTCACCTAATGTTTTTAAGTCATTATCTCTAATTCCACAAACTACTTGACCTTTTGTGATTCCATTACATCCACAAATTTCTTCATCGTCACTCATTGATTTTATATCATTTCCACCATGACCTGCATCACCTGATAGTGCTGATTTACCAAAAAGAATTTTTGTTCTTAAATCACTAATATCAGTATGCTCTTTTAAAAGCTTTAAATACCATGAAGCATCAACTGTATCTCCATATAAAACAATACCAATAATTTTATCTTGATAAATCACAAGTTTTTTATAAATACCAACTTTTTCATCTAAAAGAATTAGCTCTTCTGTTGTTTCATCACCTAAATAATCACCAGCTGAGAATAAATCAACACCAGAAATTTTAAGTCTAGTAGAAAGTGTAGAACCACTATACCCATCGCTATCTTTTCCAGCTAATTTTTTAGCACAAAATTTTGCTTGCTCATAAAGAGGTGCTACTAAACCGTATGTATTTCCTTTATGTTCAACACACTCACCAATAGCAAAGATATTTTCATCCGATGTTTGAAGATGGTCGTTTACTAAAATACCTTTTTTAGTATCAAGTCCAGCATCAATTGCAAGAGCTTTATTTGGAACAATACCTGTAGCAAATACTACGATATTTGATTCAACACTTACGCCATCAGTAAAAGTTACACTTTCAACTTTTGTCTGACCTTCAATTTTAGAAATTGTAGTATTTAGTTTAAATTCAATTCCGTAAGATTCAAGATTTTTTTGAAGAAGTCTACCACCTGTAGAGTCAAGTTGTTGACTCATAATAGAACCACTTCTATGAACTAAAATAGTTTTAATTCCATGCATAGCAATACCGTAAGCAGCTTCAAGTCCAAGAAGACCACCACCAACTACAACAGCTGTTTTATCTTTTGATATAAGATCTAAAATAGTATCACTATCAAGTTTTGTTCTAAAGCCAATAACATTTTCTAATTCACTTCCAATTGTTTGAGGAATAAAAGAGTTTGAACCAGTTGCTATTAGTAGTTTGTCGTATGAAAGTTCTTTACCATTTTCAGAGATTATAGTTTTTTTATCTTTGTTAATTTTGATTACTTTATCACCTTTATGTAAAGTGATGTTGTGTTCGTCATACCAAGTTTGATGGTTGATGATTGTTTCTTCAAAAGTTTTCTCACCAGAAAGAAGGTAAGATAACATGATTCTATTATAATTTTCGTGAGGTTCATCTCCAAAAATTGTAATATCATACTTGTCTTTTTGTATATCAAACAAATCTTCAATAGTTCGTAAACCACTCATTCCATTACCAATAACTATTAGTTTCTCTTTCATAAATCTTCCTTCTTACTCTTATATAAATATTATGACTAAGTTGTAAGATTTATGGAGAGAAAAAGTGTATAGAAAGTATTCATTAGCTTAATTTTTAATTAAAATATTAATTAATGAATATATAAAATAGCAAATTATATATATTTAACTTAATTTAACATTAATTTATTGCTTAATGTTAAATTAGCTTTTCTATTTTTACAGCACTATGATTATAATCAGGCTGTAAAGATTCTTTATCTAATAAATCATTTGTTAAGTAATTTATTCCTCTATGACTTACTGGTATAAATACAGTATCTTCTCTTATGCTCTTAGTTATTAAAGCTTTTGATTCTATTTCTCCTCTTATTGAAGAAATTTTAATTATATCACCATCTTTTATATTTAAAGACTTTGCATTTTTTGGGTGAATTTCACAGAAGTTTAATTCTTTAAACTTTAAAAGTGTTTTTGGAAGATTTGTTTTTGTTCCACTGTGCCATTGATCTCTTGTTCTTCCTGTTAAAAGTATAAAAGGGTATTTTAGATTAGCTTTTTCACTTAGAAGTTTATTTTCTACAAAATAAAGATTAGCTTTTTTATTTTCAGTAAAAAACTCTTTATTTTTTCTAATTTTTTCTCCCCAAATAAAAGGTGCTACTTTTAACTTTTCATATGAAGTTTCACTTATATTTAAATGAGGATTTAACTTAGTCATTTCTTGAAATTCTTCAAATATATCTTGTGAACAAGAATAATTAAACTCATCTTTATATCCTAATTTCTGTGCAATTAACTGAAAGATTTCCCAGTCTGGTTTACAATCAATTGAAGTTCTAGTTAACTTTTCTTGTTTAGTTATTGTTCTATCTAAATTAGTTTGTGTTCCTTCTTTTTCACCCCATGGTGATGCTGGAAGTTTAATATGTGCAAAATTTGAAGTTTCAGAGTTTTCATAGGCATTTATTTCAATAACCATAGGAATTTTTTGAATTAATTTTTCTACTTTATTTCTATTTGGTAAATGATATACAGGATCTGTATGACAAATAATTAATACATCTAAATTAGCATCCATCATTTGAGTTGCCGTAAGCCCTACATTTTTATTAATTTTTTTTGTATTCCAAAATTCTGAAACTTTTTTTATTGATTCTTTATCAAAACCTAGATGAACAGCTAGCATTGTTGAAAGTCCACCTACCTCTCTTCCTCCCATAGCATTTGGTTGACCTGTTAGCGAAAATGGTCCATTTCCTTCTTTGAAAATTTTCCCACTTAAAAGATGAGTGTTTATCAAAGCAAGATTTTTGTCAACACCTTGAGCTGATTGATTTAATCCCATTGTCCAAGCTGATATTATATTTTCACTATTTTTGTATAAAAGCCAAAAATCTTCAAATTGTTCTTTTGTTAAGCCTGTTCTTTTTAACATTTTTGTAACAGGAACTCTTTTGAATTTATTTTTCAATAATTCATAATTATTCACATGAGTTTTAATAAACTCTTCATCAACAAGTTCTTCATCAATTATTCTTTTTGAAACTAAGTTAAAAAAGTCTATATCACTATTAGGTTTCAAAGGAAGATGTAAATCAGCAATTTTAGCAGTATCTGTAAATCTAGGATCTATTACTACGATTTTTAAACCAGCTTTTTTAGCTTTCTTTATACGATTGTGAAATACAACATGCGCTTCTGCTGTATTTGCACCTGCAAGTATTAGTAGATCTGCTTTATGTACATCTTCCATCCGTACTGGAACATAGTCAATACCAAAAGCTTTTTTATGAGCACTTACTGCACTTGACATACAAGTTCTACTATTTGTATCAACATTATTAGTACCTATAAAACCTTTTCCAAGTTTATTAGCAATATAATAATCTTCTGTTAAAAGTTGTCCAGATAAATAAAAACCTACTTTTTCTTTAGAAGTTTGCTTGATTTTATTTGTAATTGTAGATATTGTATTTTCCCATGAAGTTACTTTATACTCGTTTTTAATATCTTCTCTTAGCTGAGGTCTTAATAATCTTGTAGGTGTTTGAATACTAACTAGTTCAGAAATACCTTTTGAACAAAGTTTCCCTTCATTTGTAGGATACACTACATCTCCGATTAACTTATTTTCTTCAAATTCTAAACCACATCCAACACCACAATAACCACATACTGACTTTATCATTTTATTACCCTAAATTTATAATATTTAATATCTAGTTGTGATTATATAACATATTAATGCAAAATTAAGAATACATAGTATAAAAAATATACTTTTATAAAATTAATGAAAAATTAAGCTTTATGATTAATGATATATAAAATATTAATTATAAATAAATGATATTAATGTTTCTTTAAGAATAAATGTATAGAAAATATCCAAAAAAATGTATCATTATTTTTCTCCCTGTGTTACCATTTAAAATCAAAAAAGACATTGACATTAATCTAAAGGAGAAAAAATGATTAAGCAGGTTCTAAAAATTGGATTAGGTGTATCTATAGTTGCAAGTACATTATTAGCAGCACCAGAAAAAACAAAGTTAAAAATAGGTTTTATTGCATTAACTGATTGTGCACCATTAGTAATAGCAAAAGAAAAAGGTTTTTTTAAAGCTGAAGGTTTAGATGTACATGTTGCAAAAGAAGGTGGTGGTTGGCCTGGTATTCAACAAAAAGTAATTTCTGGTGAGTATGATTTCTCTCATGCATTAGCAGGTATGCCAATTGCAGCAACTTTAGGAATTAACGGAAATGCTCACTTACAAGCTTTATTATCTTTAGACTTTAACGGTAATGCAATTACTTATGGTAATGATATTATTAAAAAAATGGAAGAATTTGGTTTAGATAAAACTGAAAGACCAGTTACTGCTGATTCATTAAAAAAGTATATTGATTCAAAAAGAGCAAAAGAAGGTGAAGATTACCAACCATTAAGTTTTGGTATGGTTCATCCTGTATCAACTCATAATTATGAGTTAAGATATTGGATGGCTTCATCTGGAATTAGACCTGATCAAGATTGTACTATTAAACCTTTCCCACCTCCAACAATGCCATCGAATTTAATTGCTGGTAATATTGAAGGTTACTGTGTTGGTGAACCTTGGAATTCAAGAATCGTACTTAAAGGTAAAGGTTCAGCATTGGTTACAAACTATGATATTTGGAATAATAATCCTGAAAAAGTTTTACAAGCAAGAGCTGACTTTGTTAAAAAGAACCCAGAAACTACAAAAGCTGTTATGAGAGCAGTTGTTAAAGCTCAAAAATGGTTAGATGAATCTTGGGAAAATAGAGAAGAAGCAATTGGTTACTTAGCAAAAAGAAACTATGTAAATGCTCCTAAAAATGTATTAAGGAAATCAATGTCTGGAACATTCCTTTATAACAAAGGTGTAGATTCTGCTAATCCTATGTTTAATGTATTTGCAAATAACTATGCAGCATATCCATTCTATTCACATGGTATGTGGTTTGTTACTCAAATGTATAGATGGGGACAATTAGATAAACCTGTAGATATGAAAGCGTTAATTGAAAAAGTTTATAGACCTGATTTATTTGCCGAAGTTGCAAAAGAAGTTAATTATACATTACCACCAAGTGCTTGGAAAAAAGATGGTGTTGATGAATATAATAAATTCTTAGATGGTAGAGTTTGGGATCCAAATAAAGCAGTTGATTATATTTTCGATGCAAAAGTTCAAAACTCTTTAGTTTCAAAAGAAGATTTAATAAAAGCAAACAATTGGAAAGTTGAAACAAAACAACCAAAATATGAATGTCATTATGGACCTGCTGGTTGTGCTGATCCTAAATATGTGACAACTGGGAAATAAAAGACAACAGTTTGTCTTTTATCAGTTGGAACCCAAAAGTGATGTATGAAATACCACTGAAGGGCGAGGCAACTGGGAAATAAAAGACAACAGTTTGTCTTTTATCAGTTGGAACCCGAAGGTGATGTACTAAAAGTACCACTGAAGGGTGAAACAAATGAAAAATAAACAATTAAAATCAAGAAGATAAAGTTTTAAAACTTTGTCTTTTTAAATGTTTAGTTATCAAGTTATAGTTTAACTTCACTTAGATTATAAGCATTTAAAAGAACAAAAAAAGGTAAAAGATGAATAAAGAAACATATAAAAAGATACTACTACCATTTATAGTGTTATTAGTATTACTTCAAGTTTGGTCTGGTTTGGCAACTATAGTAGAAAATTTCCCTACACCTAGTGATACATATGTGTATGCATTTGGAGGAGTTACGGCTGATGGTGATGAAATAGAGGGTGTATTATCAGATCCTTTTTATATAGAAAATCAAGATGATAAAGGTTTATTTTGGCAAATAATAGCATCTCTAGAAAGAGTATTTGCAGGTTTTATCTTGGCAATTATTGTAGGAGTTCCTGTTGGCTTACTTGTAGGAATGAGTAAAAACTTTCAATATGCACTAGAGCCATTTATTCAAATATTTAAACCAGTTTCGCCATTAGCGTGGTTACCTTTATTACTTTTCGTTTTCCAAGATATTAATGCAACTGCAATATCTACAATTTTTATTACATCAATTTGGCCTATTATTATAAATACCGCATTAGGTGTTAAAAATGTAAATGAAGATTATTTAAATGTTGCAAAAGTATTACAGTTTACTTCAATTGAAAAAGTAACTAAGATTATTTTACCAGTTGCTGTTCCTTATATTTTTACTGGAATGAGACTTTCACTTGGTATTGCATGGCTTGTTATTGTTGCAGCTGAGATGTTAACAGGTGGTATTGGTATTGGTTTTTGGATTTGGGATGAATATAATAACCTTGCTTATCACAATATTATAATTGGTATTATACTTGTTGGTCTTATTGGATTTATTTTAGATGTAATGATGGGAAAAATTGCAGATTACTTTGATTATAGAAAAAAAGCGTAGGATAAAAAATGAATAATAAAAAATTTTTAGAATTAGAGAATATACATAAAAGCTTCCCTCTTGGTGGCGGGAAAGAGTATGTTGCTGTTGTTGATGTAAATGTAAAAATTGCAAAAAATGAGATTATTTCTATTATTGGACACAGTGGATGTGGTAAATCAACTTTATTAAATATGATTGCTGGACTTGATGCACAAACACAAGGTAATATTATTTTAAATAATAAAGAGATAAAAGGGCCAGGTCCTGAACGTGCTGTTGTTTTTCAAAATCACTCACTATTACCTTGGTTAAGTGTATATGAAAATATTGAAATGGCAGTTAAAAAAGTTATGCCTGAATTATCCTCTTCTGAACTAAAAGAAAGAGTAGAGAAATTTGTTTCAATGGTAAATTTAGACCATGCAAGAGATAAATATCCTGGCGAAATTTCAGGTGGTATGAAACAAAGAGTTGGAATTGCAAGAGCACTATCAATTAAACCAGATGTTTTACTTATGGATGAACCTTTTGGTGCACTTGATTCACTTACTCGTGCAAACTTACAAGAGCATTTAATGAGAATACAACAAAGTGTTGAAAATACTGTAATTATTATTACTCATGATATCGATGAAGCTGTTTTATTAAGTGATAAAGTTATTATGATGACAAATGGTCCTGAAGCTACTATTGGTGAAATTTTAGAAGTAAAACTAGATAGACCTAGAAATAGGGTCGAATTACAAAGTGATCCTGAATATATTAGATGTAGAGAAGCTATTTTAAGCTTCCTTTACGAAAAATTTGCAAAAGATGATGAATAAAAAACATTAAAGGAGGTATTCATTACCTTCTTAACAAACTTTTTTAAAGTTTCTCTCTTAATCCTATATTTAAATAAAACTGAAAAATCATACGTCATATCACTACAATAATTATAATCAAGCAAATAAATCAACATGAATATAAATTTTAATATAAATTGTATACTAATTATACAGCTAGTATGTTTACTTATCAAGTGGTATGTTTTATAATACACGTATAAAAAATTTAAAAGGGGTCTTATGGAAAATTTTGCTGATGTAAAATATATCTTAGATGGTTTCCTGTTTGTATTTGCAGGAATTTTAGTAATGTGGATGGCAGCTGGGTTTGCTATGTTAGAAGCTGGTTTAACGAGAACAAAAAATAATGCGACTGTATTAACAAAAAATGTTGGATTATTCGCAATTTCTTGTATTATGTTCTACTTTGTAGGATATAACTTTATGTATGGTGATGGTAGTGCATTTATAGGTTCTGGTGCAATGTTAAGTGGAAAAACTAATGAAGCTATGGGTTATCCTGTAATGGCTGACTACTTCTTCCAAGTAGTTTTTGTTGCAACTGCTGCTTCAGTTATTTCTGGAACAATTGCTGAAAGAATGAAATTATGGCCATTCTTAATTTTTGTTGTTGTTTTATCAGGTGTTATTTATCCAATTCAAGGTCACTGGACATGGGGTGGTTCTGAACTTGGTGGAGTACTTGCTGGTTTCTCTGATTTTGCTGGTTCAACTATTGTTCACTCTGTTGGTGGATGGGCTGCTTTAGCTGGTGTTCTTATTTTAGGAGCTAGAAAAGGTAAATACGGTAAAAATGGACAAGTTAGACCAATTCCAGGTTCAAATCTTCCATTAGCAACTTTAGGTACATTTATTTTATGGATGGGTTGGTTTGGATTTAATGGTGGTTCTCAATTAGCATTAGGTTCTAAAGCAGATATTGATGGAATTGCTATGGTAATCGCTGATACGAATATGGCTGCTTGTGCAGGTGCTTTAATGGCTGCATTATTAACACAACTTTTATACAAAAAAGTTGATTTAACAATGGTATTAAATGGTGCATTAGCTGGTTTAGTATCTGTAACTGCAGGTCCTGATTTAGGTATGGTTGTTTCATTTGTTGTAGGTATTGTTGGTGGTGCACTAGTTGTAATCGCTGTTCCATTATGGGATAAGTTAAGAATTGATGATCCAGTAGGTGCTTTATCTGTTCACTTAGTAGCAGGTATTTGGGGAACATTAGCTGTAGGTATC
>CALKDR010000020.1 GCA_938084175.1 uncultured Campylobacterales bacterium | reverse complement strand
GGAGTTGATAAATTCATATCATCTTCTTTATTTACAAATCTTGTAAGAGCTTTTTGGAAGTCTAATTTAACGGTACCTATTGGTCCATTTCTTTGTTTTCCTATGATTATTTCTGCTTCTTCTACTGGTTTGTTTACAAATGATGAACGGTACTCTTCACCTTTATCTTTTGCTTCTTTTTCTTTTCTTGCTTCATCACGTTCTTTATATACATCATCTCTATACACAAACATAATAATATCTGCATCTTGCTCAATTGCTCCAGACTCTCTAAGGTCTGATAACATTGGTCTTTTATCGGGTCTGCTTTCAACTCCCCTGTTTAACTGAGAAAGTGCGATGATTGGGATTTTCATTTCCCTTGCAAGCATTTTAAGACCTCTTGATATATCTGATACTTCTTGGTGTCTGTCTTTGTTCCCTGTTCCTTGCATTAGCTGAAGGTAATCAATTATTACTAGTGAAATATTATTGTCTTCATTTTGTGCAAGTTTACGTACACGTGCTCGAAGTTGATTGATATTGATACTTCCACCATCATCTACAAATAACTTTTTAGTGTTCATATCATCAAAAGCACCGCTTAATTGACTCCATTCACTATCACTCATATCGCCTTTTCTAAGATTTTGAAGAGGTATTGAAGTTTTAGCAGCAAGCATTCTTAGCATTAGTTGTTCAGCTGGCATTTCTAGAGAGAAGAATATTACACCTTTGTTCATTTCTACGTTTTTTAGTGCCATATTTAGAACAAGAGCCGTTTTCCCCATAGCAGGTCTTGCAGCAATAATAATCAAATCACCTTCATTAAATCCAGTTGTTTTTCTATCAAGTGCATCAAAACCTGTTGTTTCACCTATTAGGTGTTTGTTTCCAAGTTTTTTCATTCTTTCTATATATGAAAGAGTATCACCTGTGATTTCTGTCATATCTTTTAGCTCTGAAGTTGCTGAGTCTGTTGATATTTTGTACAATTCACCTTGAACTGTATCTAAAGCATCATTTCCACTAACCTCTTCTTCTAAGGCTACTTTTTTAATAGTAGTAGCTAGAGTTGCTAGTTCTCTTTTTACTGAGCCATCTTTTATTTCTCGTACGTATGCAAGAGTGTTTGTGATTGGGTTTGCTGATAAAATTTCTATTAAAATTGAATCATCAACATCTTTTGAATTTATTCTTTTTCTAATAAACTCTTCATCAATAGGCATGTCATCTTCATGAAGTTTTATCATAACTGCGTATATTTTTTGATGTGCAGGAAGATAGAAGTCTTTTGGTTTTAAAGAAGCTAAAACATCTTCTAATTCTTCAGGATTAAAAAGAATCGAGCTTAAAACTGCTCTTTCTATGTTTATACTATAAACGCTATCCATTATGTTCTTTTTTCTGCTTCTATTTCAACTTCTTCTAAAAATCTATTGATTAGTGCATCACCTGAAAGTTTTGCAATTATTTCGCCTTTTTTCATTACAAGTCCAGAACCTTTTCCAAAAGCAATAGCAACATCAGCACCTTTAGCTTCTCCAATTGCATTTACAACACATCCCATTACAGATACGTCAAGTGGTGCTTTTATATGTTTTGTTCTTCTTTCAACTTCAGCAACAGCTGTAACTAAGTCAGCTTCAATTCTTCCACATGTAGGACAAGAAATGATATTTAAACCATCTTTAGCAATTCCAACATCTTTTAAAATAGCCTTACCTACTTCAATCTCTTTTTCAAGTTCGCCTGTCATTGAAACTCTTAAAGTGTCTCCAATACCATCAAGTAATAATGAACCTAAAGCAATTGATGATTTGATAGTTGAGTGAAACTGTGTTCCTGCTTCTGTAACTCCTAAATGAAAAGCATAGTTATTCATAGGACGTAGTGTTCTATAAGCTTCTACTGTTCTTTGAACATCACTAGCTTTTAGTGATACTTTTAAATTAGTAAAATCTAAATCTTCTAAGTATTTGATATTATAATCAGCACTAGCTACCATACCTGCAGGTGTTTGTCCATATTTATCTTCAAATTGCTTTTCAAGTGAACCTGTATTTACACCAATTCTAATAGGTAAATTTCTTTCTTTACAAGCTTGCACTACTTCAGCAACCCTTTTTCTTTCACCAATGTTTCCTGGATTTATTCTAATACAATCTACAGATTCTGCAGCTATTAGTGCTAGTTTATAGTGAAAATGAATATCAGCAACAATTGGTAAATCTACTTGTTTTTTGATTTCTTTTAAGGCCAAAGCAGCTTCTTTGTTCGGCACCGCAAGTCTTACAATATCAGCACCTGCAAAATGTAAAGCTCTAATTTGCTCAACAGTAGCATCTATATCAGCTGTTTTTGTAAAACACATTGATTGTACAGGAATTGGGGCATCGCCACCAACTGGTACATTTCCTACGAATATTTGTTTTGTTGGGTATCTTTTTATCATGAATTGATTTTATCTAAAAAAGTTTAAATTAAAGTCAGTTGTTTTTTTAAACTTTAATTTTGAAAAGGTTAGATACAATAGCGCATATTATACAAAGGAAATCTATGCAAGATCTTAATATTTTTGATATGGTGATTATCGGTATTACGCTAATTCTAGGACTTAAGGGACTATTCAGAGGCTTAATAAAAGAAGTTTTTGGAATTATAGGAATTATTGGTGCGATTTTTGTAGCATCAAGAGTGTCTGTTGATATTGGTAATTTAATTGCACCATTTTTAGCTTTAGAAAATCAAACTACTATTAAATTAATTGGTTTCGTTGTTGGTCTAATTGGCTTTTGGATTGCAGTTTATGTATTAGGTGTAATTGTAAGCAAAATATTCTCAGCAAGTGGTTTGGGATTATTTGATAGAATTTTTGGATTTGTATTTGGAGCAGCAAAAGTATTTTTAATCTTTTCAGTTATCTCATATGCTTTATACCAAGTTCAATCTTTCAAAAATGCAATTGATAACAAAACTGAAGGTTCTGTTGTTATGCCACATCTTATTAGTGTTGGTTCTTATATTATCAAACTTGATACTAGTGCATTAACGCAAAATATTGAAAACACAGTTGATAAAGTTGTAGATACAGCAAAAGAAGCTACAAGTACAAAAGAAAATAAAATAGAAACAGAAGTTGAAGAAAAAATAGAAGAAACAAAATCAGTAATAGAAGAAACAAAAGAAGAAATTTCAAATACGGTTGAAAGCACAATTGATGATGTTAAAAAATCTGTAGAAGAAGAAATACTAAACAAAGTTGAAGAAAAATTAAAAAGCATAGTTAATAAAACAGAAGAAAATAAATAAAAGGTTTTAATATTGTTCGAAAATAAATATATACAACAAAGAATAGAAAAAGCAGAAAAATTAAGAGAATCAGGAATAAACCCTTATTCAAATGAAAGCCAAAGAAATACAACAATAGCAAAGTTTATAAACGTAAATAGTGATATCTTCCAAATGGAAGATAAAAGAGATGAAAAAAGAAACTATACAGTTGCTGGAAGAATTAAGTTTTTCAGACTTATGGGAAAAGCCTCTTTTCTTAAAATCGAAGATGAATCTGGTCTTTTACAAATATATGTAAGTAGAGATTTTTTACCTGAAGGTTTTTATAATGAAACTTTCAAAAAAACTGTTGAAGTTGGTGATATTATTGAAGTATCAGGTTTCCCATTTGTTACGGGAAAAGGTGAGTTATCACTTCATGTTGATTCTTTTAAAATCTTAACAAAAGCTATTTCCCCATTACCTGAAAAATATCATGGTATTCAAGATAAAGAGCTTAGATATAGACAAAGATACTTAGACCTTATAATGAATAGTGAAGTAAGAAAAACTTTTCATACAAGATCAAAAGTTATCTCATTAACTAGAAGATTCTTTGAAGATAAAAGCTTCTTAGAAGTAGAAACTCCGATGATGCACCCAATTGCAGGTGGAGCAAATGCAAAACCATTTACAACACATCACAATGCTTTAGGTGTTGACAGATTTTTAAGAATCGCACCTGAGTTATACTTAAAAAGATGTATCGTTGGTGGATTTGAAGCTGTTTTTGAAATCAATAGATGTTTTAGAAACGAAGGAATGGACGCAACACACAATCCAGAATTCACTTCAATTGAATTTTATTGGGCTTATAAAACATATAAAGATTTAATAGTACTTACAAAAGAGTATTTTGAGTATTTATTTGAGCACTTAGATTTACCAACAGTATTACCATATGGGGAACTTGAAATTGATTTTAAAGATTTTAAAGAAATTCCATTAATTGAATCTTTAACTACTATTGGTGGAGTTCCTGCTGATATCACAGAAGATAAAGAAAAAATTATAGATTATTTAATAGCTGCAAAAGTTGATGTAAATAAAAAAATGAACTTAGGTCAGCTTCAAGGTGAACTATTTGATGAGTATGTTGAAGACAAACTAATCAACCCTACTTTTATTACAGAATACCCAGTTGAAATTTCTCCACTGGCAAGAAGAAATGATGAAAAACCACATTTAACTGATAGATTTGAATTATTTATAGCAGGAAAAGAAATTGCAAATGCATTCTCTGAACTTAATGATCCAATTGACCAATTAAAGAGATTTGAAGGTCAAATGGAAGCAAAAGAATCAGGTGGTGATGATGAAGCACATGAAATGGATGAAGATTTTGTAAACGCTTTATCTTATGGTATGGCTCCATGTGCAGGTCAAGGTATTGGAATGGATAGATTAGTAATGATGCTTACAAATGAACACTCAATTAGAGATGTATTACTTTTTCCAGCTATGAAACCAATTAAACATGAAATAAATCTTCACGATGAAGAAGAAAATTAAAAAATATACTAATTAAATATAAGGGAAGAATCCATGAACTATATATCAAACGCAAATTTAAAAGAATCAGATGCAGAAGTATTTGAAATAGTTGAGAATGAATTACAAAGACAAACAGACCATTTAGAAATGATTGCAAGTGAAAACTTTACATCTCCAGCAGTAATGGAAGCAATGGGTTCTGTATTTACTAATAAGTATGCTGAAGGGTATCCTTATAAAAGATATTATGGTGGATGTGAACAAGCTGATAGAGTTGAGCAATTAGCTATTGACAGAGCTTGTGAAATCTTTGGATGTAATTATGCAAATGTACAACCACATTCAGGAAGCCAAGCTAATGGTGCTGTTTATGCAGCATTACTTAAAGCTGGTGATAAAATCTTAGGTATGG
>CALKDR010000019.1 GCA_938084175.1 uncultured Campylobacterales bacterium | reverse complement strand
ACAATCAAAAAATGCTTCTATTAAACTTGAAGAAATCACTGATGAATTTGATAAAGTAATTAGTGAACTTAAACATTCAGGTGAAATTTCTAATCATCTAGATAAAAGTGAAGATATGGTTATTCAATCTCACGAAGACTTGGTTAATACTACTTCAAAACTTAATGCTTTAAAAAACGAACTAGACACTTTATTGCAAACTTGTAAGCCTAAATAAAATAAATAGTTTCCACTATTTATTTTATTCTTCACATTAATCACAATTAACTCATAAAATTGACATATATCATTTTTTTTATTTTTCCTTTAGACTAAAATTTTTCCATAGTTCTTGCATTAGCAAAAGAGGAGAAGAAGTATGGAACCTGTTTTAATTATTAGACCTGAAATTGCTTTAGAAGATTTCTTACCTATATTTTTATCATCTTCATTTGTATTGTTATTTGGACTGTTTTACATAGCAATATACACGCTTGTGAAAATGGAGAGAATAAGAACAATATATATGCCTTTTGCATATATGTTTTGGATTTTACAAACATATTGTATGTATTACGTAGCTACTACAATTCAAAGCAATGCCTTTACAATAAAAGCATTAATGGTAACAATGGTGTGTTATTTGATTCTTCCACATCTTTATTACTACTTGAACCTTAGAAGTGAAGAAAGATACGAACAATAAAAATAAGGAGGAACAAGTGTCAAAAAAAGTTGTTTCAGTATGGACTAGTATCCCTTTTTGGAGAAGATCAGCAGCATGGGTAACTGGTTTTGCTTCAATATTATTAATTTGGTTAACATTTGATTCAATGGGTCAAATTAGTATGGGAACAGATGAAGATCTTAAAGCTGGTATTACAAAAAGAGTACCAGGTCCAACAGTAATTAATTATAAAATTACTTACGAGATGGATACAAGAAGAGGTCATGAGGTGCCAGTTATTGGTGAAAAAGAAAAATTCTTTGGTAGAGATGATTGGAGTGAAGAGGAAGCTAGAGAGTTACTTCACTTAGGAAAATTAGGAAGCCAAGCTAAGAACTGTATGAATTGTCATACCTTACTTGGAAATGGTGCTTATTATGCTCCTGATTTAACTAAATCATGGCTTGATCCAGCATGGGGACCCAATGGACCTTATTTAGCAATGACTGATTCTTCTACAAAAGAAGAAGCGATGTCTAAGTTTTTACAAGATCCATCAAAATATCCAACACATGAAAGAATGATGCCAGATTTAAATATTACTGAAAGAGAAGCTATGGGACTTGTAGCATTCTTAAAACATATGTCATCTATTGATACAAACGGTTTCCCAAGAAACTTTGCAAGAATGTCAACTGATGGAGTAACAGGAGCGATTCATGGAAAATAATTTAAAATTTGAATCTCAAAAATTAGCAATCAACTATTTTACAGTTGCCGCTATTTTATTTGGGGCACAACTATTAATGGGTCTTATTGCAGCATTTCAGTTCTTATATCCAAGCTTTCTTTTTGAAATCTTTGATTTCTCAGTAGCAAGAATGGTACATATTAATGCACTTGTTGTTTGGATGCTATATGCAATGATTGGTTCTGTTTATTACCTTTTACCAGAAGAAACTGGTATTGAAACAGTTGGTATTGCAATTGGTAAACTTGCATTTTGGATTTTAACAGCAGCAGTTACTGTAGTTGTTTTAGTTTACATTATTGTTCAAATAGGCCCTGCAACTGAATCTACTATCTGGTTTATCAATGAAGGTAGAGAATATATTGAAGCTCCAAGATGGGCTGATATTGGTATTGTTGTTGTTGTTTTAGTATTTGTTTTTAACCTTTTTGCAACTGCAATGAAAGGTAGACAAACAGGTATTGTAACTGTATTAATGGCAGATGTTTTAGCACTTGCTGGTTTATATCTTGCTGGTATGTTCTTTACAGATAATATTTCTATGGATCAATACTGGTGGTGGTGGGTAATTCACTTATGGGTTGAAGCAACTTGGGAAGTATTTGTTGGTTGTTTATTATCTTATGGATTAATCAAAATTATTGGTGCAAGAAGAGAAGTAGTTGAAATGTGGTTATGGATTGAAGTAGCTATGTTATTTGGATCTGGAATTTTAGGTATGGGTCATCACTATTTCTGGATTGGTACTCCTGAGTACTGGTGGGAAATTGGAGCATTATTCTCTGCACTTGAACCTGTTCCATTAATAGCAATGTTTGTTCACGTTGTTTATGACTGGGGAAAAGAGACTGGAATTCATGAAGGTCAAGGTACTTCTACTGAAAAAATGATGACTAACTCTCCTGCTTTTGCATGGTTTGTTACAAATGCATTTGGTAACTTCTTAGGAGCTGGTGTTTGGGGATTCTTCCATACATTACCACAAGTAAATATTTATACACACGGTACTCAGTTTACATCAGCCCACGGTCACTTAGCATTCTTTGGAGCTTATGCAACAATTTTGATTGGTATGTTCTATCTTGGTGTTCAAGGTAAAAATGGAATTAAAGTTATGAAAGCAACATTTGATTCTAAAATGGCAATTTTCTTAATCACATTTGGTGTATTAGGAATGACTGTTTCATTGACAATTGCAGGATATGGACAAGTGTTAGTAGAACGAGCTCAAATGGGAGCTACATGGGAAGCATTCTTTGTATCTCAAGACATGGTTTGGTTTGTACAAGGTCTAGGATGGAGATTGGCAACTGGTGTAATGACATTTATTGGATTTGTGTACTTAATAAAAGATTTATTAAGTACTTCAAAAAATGCAAGACATTTAAGATAAGGACTTATTATGATTGAACAAATGACAGATTTAGTACCTAGTTTTTTCGCAACATTAAACCAAGGTCCATTAACATTGACACTTTTTCTTCACACATTTATTATACTTCCAATGTTTTGGATTTATAAATCAGAAAAGAAAAGATTAGAAGAAGAAGATTAAAAATAAGAGGAAGTCATATTCCTCTTGTAATAGTTAAAAAAGTTTAAAAGTAAACGTAGCCAGAATTCTATTCGTATTAGATAAATAGCTAATATCTTGGCCCAAGATTAATTAATTTTTATATTAAATATAAAAGGGAGAAATTATGAAATTAGGAAAAGTTTTAAGTTTAGCAGCATGTACAGTGGTAACTGCAGGTTCTTTATTCGCAGGTACTTCAAATATGGATTTTCCAGAAGTATATGAAAAAGAGTGTCAAGGATGTCATGGACCAATTCACCAAGGTGGTGTTGGATCAGATTTAAGACCAGGTGCTTTAAAAAAACAAGAAAGACACGTACTTAGAGATGCCATTTTAAATGGTATAGAAAACACTGCAATGCCTCAATGGGATCATTCGTTTTCAAAAGATGATGCTGATGGTATGGTTGATTGGTTAATGGATTGGCAAGACAATACTAATTATAAAACAGATTTTAAACAAATTCATGCTTCATGGACTAAATTAGCTAATAGAGAAGCATTAGCTAAAAAATATACTAAATCAGCAGATACTAAATCTGTACTTGATATTACATTTGCAACAGAAAGAGATGCATCTTTAGTTGACTTTATTGATTCAACTAATGGAAAAGTATTATCTAGACATAAAGCAGGATTTGCCGTTCATGTTACAGTTACAAATAAGAAAAACCCAAGATATGCATACTCAATTTCTAGATCTGGTAGATTAACAATGTTTGATATTGCAGCACCTGGACAACCAGCACTGGCTTCTGTACAAGTTGGTTTTGAATCAAGAGGATTAGCAGTATCTCCAGATGGGAAATATGTAATTGCAGGAAACTATACTCCAGGTGGAGCAGTGTTATGTGATGCTATGACTTTAGAGCCATTAAAAGCTTACGATACATCTGCTGTTATTAATACAGAAGGTCAAATTGAAGCTTCAAGAGTTGCTTCTTTAGCTGATACTCCTTATGGTCCTTATTTTGCAATGGCATTAAAAGATGCAGGTAGAGTATATATTATTGATTATTCAAAACCTGATTTCCCCATTGTTGGAGATGTTCCAAACATTGGTAAGGTTTTACATGATGCATTTTTAAATGAAGATGAAGGTAAAGATTTTGGTAGATACTTTATGATTGCATCTCAAGGTTCAGATGTAATGGGTATTGTTGATTTTAAAGAGAAAAATTTAGCTGCAAAAGTTTATACAGGTAAAAAATCTAAACCACATCCAGGTCAAGGTTCTTCTTGGTATAGCAAAAAATTAGGTAAACAATTACATGCAACTGTTACTATGAATCAAGGTTCTGTAGTTATTTGGGATTCAAATTGGGAAATTGTTAAAAAAGTTAAAACTTCAGGTGGTGGATTATTTATAGGAACTGCACATGGAACTCCATACCTTTGGGCTGATACTGTTCTTGGGAAACCTGCTAATTATAATGAAGTTCATTTAATTAATAAAGAAACTTTAGAAACTGATAAAATTGTAAAAGTCGGAAAAAAACAAGGTCAATTAATTGACGCTAAAACTAATAAAGTATTACAAACTTGGGATGCAACTCAGTATAAAACTGTAACATTCCCAGAATCTAATCCAAAAATTGGTAGAGATAAAATTATTGAATATACTTCAAAAGTTGGAGAAAAAATTAAAAATCCAGTACAACCTAGATTATTACATGCAGAACCTGCAAATCATGGTGAATGGACAATGATTTCTGAATGGACTACAGGAAGAATTGGTATTTATAATTCAAAAACGGGCGAATTTATCAAATACATTAATAACTTAACGACACCTACATTTACTTACTCTGTTGAACACAGACAACATATACCTGGTGCATAATTAAGAATATGTAAATATTCATCTCTTTGGAGATGAATATTTAATCTAAAAAAACTATAAATAATATAATCCACTTCCAACTATTAAAGATAATATAATGGTAAGTACTACAGTTGAAATATCATACATTTTATCACTTATAATCATTTTTGTTTCTAAAAACTCTACTATTTTCATAGCAGGATAAATCATAAAAATCAACATCACTGATGAAAAAACTAATGTCATTACAATTTCCATTTTCTACTCCTTTGTAAATATATCTATAATTTTATCTAATTATATAGATATTTTATTGATAGCAGTCAAGTGTTCATATTTGCATTTATGTTAACATTTAACACAAAAAAAATAAGGAGTACAACATGAGTATAATTAAAAAAATACCACTTGTACTAATATTTTTTTGTTCATTTTCATATGCACAAAATGTAAGTGGCGAAAAAGTATTTAAAACATATTGTTGGGGTTGTCATCATCAAACTTCAGTTGCTTTTGGACCATCATTTCAAGAAATTGCTGATATTAGAACAAGAGGTGAAATTCAAGGTCATATAATTGCACCCTTATCTACATATAAACAACTAGGTCATAAAAGATCAGTAATGCCAAGTTTCCAAGGCAAACTTTCAAATGAAGAGTTAGAAGCAATAACTGATTTTATATACACATTTAAATCACAGAAGGAAAAATAAAATGTTTAGATTATCAAATTTAATCAAAACTACTCTAGAAGATACAAAATCTAGAACTTTAAATGGTTCTATAATGATATGGAATTTCACTAATCGCTGTAATTTATCCTGTCATCATTGTTACAGTAAAGCAGATGCAAATGAAAAAGATACTTTAACTTTTCAAGAGATTGAACAAACAATTTCAAGACTAAAAAAAGGGGGAGTTAATTTTGTTATTTTTTCAGGAGGAGAACCACTTTTAAGAAAAGATATTTTTGATATTGCACAGTGTATGAAAGATAATGGAATTATGACTTATCTATCTACAAATGGTTTATATATAAATGAAAAGAATGTTGACCAAATTATTGACACATTTAACTATATTGGTATTTCAATTGATGGTATTGAAGAAATACATGATCAATTTAGAGGTCAAAAAGGTTCATATAAAAAATCTATTGAAGCAATTAAATTAATTCAAGCTCATGGTGGAAATGCAGGAATTAGATTTACAATTACAAAAGAAACACAAGATAGTTTTTATGCAATGTTTAACTTATGTGAAGAATTAAATGTTAATAAACTTTATATCTCACATCTCGTTTATTCAGGACGTGGTGAAGAAAATCTTGAAATAGATATTTCAAAAGAGCAAAGAAGAGAATATGTTGAGTTTATAATTGATAAAGCTTTTGAGTACTACAAAAATGATAATAAAATTGACTTAGTAACTGGGAATATGGAAATGGATTCAATTCTTTTACTTAATAGATTTAAAAAAGAGTATCCAAATAAAGTAAAAATTTTAGAACAAAAACTTAAAGCTTGGGGTGGAAACTCTGCTGGTAATAGACTTGGGAATATGGACTGGGCAGGAAATGTAAAACCAGATCCATTTTTTCCATTTACAGTTGGGAACTACTTAGAAAAACCTTTTGATGAGATTTGGACTTCAAAAGAAAATGAAATTTTAAATAAATTAAGACAAAGTCCTAGAGAAATTAAAGGTAAATGTTCTAACTGTAAATATATTGATATTTGTAATGGTGGTTCAAGAAGTAGAGCTTATGCAATGACAGGTGACTTATGGCAAGAAGACCCATCTTGTTATTTATCAGATGAAGAAATTAGGAGATAATATGAAACTAATAAAAATACTTTTACTTGCAATAATTGCACTAAGTTCAAGTTACGCAAAAGAAAAATTCTTTGTAGTTGAGAGAGAAAGCTCATCACTAGCAACAATTTATAATGGTTTAAAAAGAACCAATATAGAAGGTATGCATAATATGAACCATGGCGTTGTTAAATTTGATAAAAAAGACGGTTATGTGATTTCAAGAGATGGTTATGTTATCAAATTTGACCCTGAGAGTGAAAAAATATTAGCAGAATACAAAACATCAAAATCAGCAATTGGTTTTGTAATTGGAAAAACTTATGTTGCAGTTGCAAACTATGATGATAAAAGTGTTGATATTTTAGATAGAGATTTAAATCCTATTAAAAAAATCAAAACTGATTCTAAAAATGTTGGTATTAAAATCTATAAAGATTATCTAATTTTTTCACAAATGGATAATGACACAATTTCAGTTTATAAAGACATAAGTGAAGGGAAAAGTAAGGCAGATTTTAAAGTTTTTAAAGAGTTTAAAGATGTTGGAGAGTTACCTTTTGATGCAATGATAAAAGATAACAACTATATTGCTGGATTTTTCACCTCAGCACACTATGGTGTCGTTGATTTAGATACAATGACTTTCAAAAAAATCAAAATCTATTTAAATGATGAAAGAAAGATGGTTTTAAAAGTACCTCACTTTGGTTTTTGGAGTATAGGTGGAGATAAAGTATTTGTTCCAGCAGTTGGAGATAATAAAGTTTTAGTTTATGATAAAGATTTTAACTTTATTAAAAATATTGAAACTCAAGGCTTACCTGTATTTACAAGCTTAAGTCCTGATAAAAAACATTTAGCAGTAACTTATTCAGGTAAAGACTTTCCAACGATTCAAATAATTGATACAAAAACACTAGAAATTGTACATACATTTAATTTTGATGGAAAAGTATTGCATATAAGATGGTCAAACAAATCACCACAATTATATGTATCAGTAAATGACACAAATAAAGTAGCAGTAATACATACAAAAGAGTGGTTTTTAAATAGAGAAATATTTAATGTTAAAAAACCTTCGGGAATATTTATATATGAGGATGGAAAATAAAATGGGAAAAGTATACTTAACAGGCGCAGGTCCTGGTGATATTGAATTAATGACAGTGAAAGCTGCAAGAATTGTTACAGAAGCTGACATAATTATTTATGATAGATTAGCAAATCCAAAGATACTTGAAACTGCAAAAAAGGAGTGTGAATTAATCTATGTTGGTAAACAAGATGGAAAACATTCAGTTCCACAAGATGAAATAAATGAAATCATTTATCAAGCTGCACTTAAACATGAAAAAGTTGTAAGACTTAAAGGTGGAGATCCTTTTGTATTTGGTCGTGGTGGAGAAGAAGCTATTTACCTTTTTGAAAGGGAAATTAAATTTGAAGTAATCCCTGGAATTACATCATCTATTTCAGTTCCAGCATATGCAGGAATTCCAGTAACTCATCGAGGTATTACCACATCATTTAGAGTAGTAACTGGTCATGAATCAACAAAAAGAATTTCTCAAATAGAATGGGAAAGTTTTTTAAATGATGAAACACTTGTATTTTTAATGGGATTCCATAATATTGGATTGATTACAAAAAAACTAATGAAATATGGTAAAAGTAAAGATTATCCATGTGCAGTAATCTCGAAAGGTTCAACGCCTGATCAAGAAGTTACAGTTTCGACTTTAGAAAATATAGTAGAAGATTCAAAAGGTATGCCAACACCTGCTATTATAGTTGTAGGAGAAGTTGTTAAATTAAGAGAAAAGATTAAATGGACTTATTAAGTCTCTTTAATCTCTTAGTTATTTTTTAAGTAAAGAAAAGTTTTAGTTTTTCTTTATCTACTGTTTTAGTCTTACTACTTATCAATCCTTCATCTTTAAATACTCTTAGCATTCTAGATAAAGTTTCAGGAGATATATTTAATATTTCTGCAACCATAATATTTTTCGTATTAAAAAAATCATCTGTATGGTCACATAAATACTTTGCAATTCTTTCTTTTGAATCAAGTACGACATGAAGGGAAACTAATTTTTCTAAATTCCTTATTTTTTTAATAAGAGATGTTTGTATCATAAACGATAGTTTAGGATCATTATACATAATATTTTTTAATTTAAAAAAGTCTATTCTCAGAACTTCACAAGAACCAAAAGCCTGTGCAGTTGCTGGATATGGTATTTCTTCAAAGTTAGCAACTTCAGCTATAAGTTCATTTGAATGAAAATATTTCATAACAATCTCTTTATCATTTGAAGCTGTTTTATATAGTTTTATAATTCCAGAACTAAGTAAATAAAGGTATTGAGATTCCTCTCCTTCATAAAATAGTATATTATCTTTTTGTAATTTAATAAGTGTAGTAAATTCTTCAATTTTAATCAGTGTTTCATCACATAAATCTTGAAATAAGAAGATATCTTTTAACTTAACTCTCATCTAAACTCCTATAAAATTTAGTAATTCAATTTATAAAAGTATAGTTAAAAAACTATCTTTAAGACTTAACCTAAGTCAAGCCATAAAAAATTTATTTATTTAAATTCAAAGTAATCTTTTACCCAAGAAAGTTCTTCTTTATTTTTTAGTACTATTTTTGTAATAACATTTTTATTTTTAGCAATAATAGATAAGTCATTTCCTTCAAGTTTTAAAAACTCAGTTCCCCATTGTTTTTCTAATTGCTCTAGTCTTAAAAAAATATCTTTTGCAGGTGGTTTTTCTTTTATTCCTGTAATTTTACTTTTAATAGAAAATCCACCTGCTCTTTTTTCAACTATGTAAGGCATATGTTTTTGTAATATTGAATATACTCTTTCATTTTTAGGTGAAGGCATACCTTGTTTTAAGGCACTAATTCCTAAAAAAAGAAATACTGCGAAAAATGCAATTATTAATAAATTTTTTGTTTTCATTTTTTATCCTTGATATTTATGATAAGAATTATAATTGAATTAATAGTTTAAACCCTTAATTTATATCAAGGAAAACAATTGTTTTAAATCAAGGCAGTAAGAAAAAATTGTTGATATACTTTGCTCAAATTCACTATAGGAATACATATGAAAGATGAAATTTTATATAGAGTACAAAAAAACTTTCCACTTGTGATTAAGCCTTTTGCTAAGATAGCAAAAGAGTTAAAAACAAGTGAAGAAGAAGTAATAAGAATATTACAAGAAGAAAAAACCAATAAAATTATAAGACAAACATCAGCAATTTTTGATACAAAAAAATTAGGATATATGTCTTCACTTGTTGCTTTTGAAATTGATGAAGATAAAATTGATGAAGCTGTTGTTATTCTAAACTCTAATCCTGGAATATCACATAATTATGAAAGAAACCACAAATATAATATTTGGTTTACAATTGCAATTTCTCCACAATCAAAATCAAATCTTGAAGATACTGTAGAGTTATTAGCAAAACTTACAAATGCAAATGACTACATTCTTCTACCAACTCTAAAACTTTTTAAAATATCTGTAAAACTTGATACAACAAATAAACAAGATAAAAAAGAAAAAGTAGAAAAAAAGAAATTTAAAGATTTAGAGTTAAACGAGTTTCATTATAGTGTAATAAAAGAAGCTCAAAATGATATACAAATTGTATCAGAACCTTTTAAAGAGATTATCCAAAAGCTTGATATCTCTTATGAAAAGTTTTTCAAAACACTTCAAGACTTTCAAGATGCAGGGGTTATGAGAAGATTCGCTTGTATTTTAAATCATCGTAAAGCAGGTTTTGGAGCAAATGCAATGGTTGCTTGGGATATAAAAGAAGGAAAAGAAGGTGAAAGAATTGGAGAAATAGCCGCATCTTTTTCAGCCGTTTCACACTGTTATTTAAGACCTAAATATCCTACATGGAATTATAATTTATTTACAATGATTCATGGGAAAACAAAAGAAGATACACAAGCTGTAATAGAAAGTATTCAAAAAGAAATATCGTATAAATCAAATATGCCACTTTATTCATCAAGAGAATTTAAAAAAATTAGAATTAAATACTTTAGTGATGAATTTAAACAATGGGAAAACAAATATATAAAATAAGGAAAAACAATGGAACTATTTTTTAAACTAGAAGCAGGATATTTAGGAATTGCAGCTTTTGCTTTAGTAATAACTTTAATTGTAACAACTAGACCATTTATGCCAAAAGGTGCTTTAAAAAAAGGCTTAATATTAATGGGGTCACTTTCTTTTATATTTATAGCACTTCATTATTATGTAACATCAAGTAGAATTAGTAATGTTGAAACAGCTTATAATAATGGGGAAAAAGTACTTTGTGAAAGTAGAGCTCTTAGAAAAGTTTCCCAAAGTGTAAGTATTGAAAAATCAAATGACTGGTCTTTAAAAGATCATATGTTTTCTTCGCCTAACTATACAAGAGAGTTCTTTTCTGCTAGATGTATTAAATATGTACCTATAACACTTTCAAAATAGCTAAAAATAAAAGGTAAAAGAACTTGTATTCTTTAACCTTTTCTTTTATTAAATTTCAAAAATAACGTCATTAATTTCATATAAATTATTAATTAATTTCATAAATATAGAAATTGTGTATATAATATACAGTTATGCTACGAAAATGCTATCATTAAAATATACAATTATTTCAGACAAAAATTAAAAGGATTAATAAATGAAATTTTTAAAAACTGCATCATTATCTGTTGCTGCTTTAGCATTAGCTTCAAGCGTTGTATCTGCTGATACATTATCATCAGTAAAAGAAAAGGGTATGTTAACTTGTGGTGTTTCAACTGGTATTGCTGGTTTCTCTGCTACTGATTCTAGTGGAACTTGGAAAGGTTTAGATGTTGATATGTGTAAAGCTGTT
>CALKDR010000018.1 GCA_938084175.1 uncultured Campylobacterales bacterium | reverse complement strand
TTATTCTAAATCCTAGTTTTGCAGGATCTACATGCATACCTTCTTTGTATTGTCTGTTTGCAATAAGTAAATCTCTTAACAATATTGGTTGCTTAGATACAATATATATATAATCTAAAATTTTTTCTTTAAATGTTTTTTCTTTTGGCATTTATATTCCTATAAATTAATTATCATCATTTTATCTAATTAAATATAATAATGCGTTAATAAATAAAAAGCTTTAGAAAAAAATTAATTTGATAAAAGCAATTTAACATAACAAAAAGTTATTTTATTAGATAAGTTAATCTTATAATAATTAAGCAGATTTTAATTTTACCTATAATATACTTCTTTTATCAAAGGATAAAAATTATCCATTGTAAAAAGGATTTAAAATGGCTTGTGATACAAGTGTAAAAGCTAGAAAAGAAAAAATAGAAAATAATAATGATATAGAAAATAATACAGAAATAAAAAAGGATAAAAAAATGAGTTCAAGTATGGTTCAAAAATTAATGCCAGAGTTTAAAATGGATGCATATGATGCAAAGACAGGTCACTATACAACAGTTTCGGATAAAGATTATATGGGTAAATGGGCGGTAGTTTGTTTCTACCCAGCAGATTTTACTTTTGTATGTCCAACAGAAATTGCAGCTATGAATGCACATTATGATGAGTTCCAAGAATTAGGTGTTGAAATTTTAGCAGTATCTACTGATACTAAATTCTCACACAAAAGATTTGTAGAAACTGAACCTATTTTAGAAGGTTTAAAACTTACAATTGGTGCTGATACTACAACAACAGTAAGTGAAGACTTTGGTGTTTTAATTGAAGAAGAAGGTATGGCATTAAGAGGAAGATTCTTATTTAATCCAGAAGGTATTTGTGTAGCTCAAGAAGTTCAAGCCCCAATGGTTGGAAGAAATGTAAATGAATTTTTAAGACAAGTTAGAGCATGGCAACATGCAACTGCTACTGGTGAAGTTTGTCCAGCAGGATGGAGACCAGGAAAGAAAACACTTCCAGTTAATACTGATGTTGAACAAATGACAGGTAGAGTTGGTGATTATATTACGATTGAAGAAATTCTTTCTTAGTATTTTTATTAGAAAATCAAAAGGATGTGAATAAAACACATCCTTTTTTTATGTTATTTATTTTCTTTTTTTCTTAAAGTATAAATTGAATTAAGTATTAAAGTAAAAACAATAATACTTCCACCTAAATAAGTGTTTTCTGCTGGTATTTCATTTAAAAAAATCCACACCCAAATAGGCGCCATAATAGTTTCTATTATCATAAGTAAACTCACTTCACTAGCACTTATGTATTTTGTTCCATTTCCTATTAAAACTCTTGAAATTGGTGTAATTAACAATCCCATTATAGCAATAATCAAAAAATTATTTATATCAATTGAAATAGAATCTGTTAGAAAAAATGCGATAATCGATATAAAAATTCCAGTTAGTGCAGTAAGTCCAACACGACTTATTTGTGAATATTTAGCTAATAATACAAAAGCTAAAGAGAAAGTACTTGTACACAAAAGAGCATATATATTTCCTAGCATATTTCCAATTCCAAGAGAATCATTAAAAATTATAAAAAGTCCAATAAACATAAAAAATGATGCAATAATTATATTGATTGATACTTTTTCTTTATACAAAAGATATGCAAAAAATGAAGAAAATAAAGCAGATGTTCCAAATATTAATACAACATTTGCAACAGTTGTACTTTTTATAGCTGATATAAAGAATATATTGGAAGAACCCATCAAAAGTGCACATAAAATTAAAATAGAAAAAGAATTATTTTTAATATCTTTAATCACATCTTTTTGTTTTAAAAGTAAAGTTACACTCATAGAAATAAACATAAAAATTCCTAAATAAAAAGAAAAGGTAATTGAGTCTATTGTAGTAAATTTAATAAAAAGAGATTCTAAGCTCATTATAAATACGCCTAGAGATGTTATCCCTAGACCTTTTGCATTATTACTCACTTATATCTTTAGATATTATAATAATTTGCTTCGTGATGAGGCACGACTATAGCACAAGTAGTTTGTTCAGGATGCATTTGGAAAGTTTCACTAAGCTCAATTCCAAACTCTTCAGGATTTAATAAATCAAAAATATCTCTATTCATAGCTAGATCTGGACAAGCTGCATATCCAGGAGAGTATCTACATCCTACATATTGTTTCATTTGAACATCATTTAAAGTATGTCCTTCTTTAGGAACAATATCTAAATCAAGTCTTACTTGCTTATGTAAAACCTCAGCTAAAGCTTCAGCTAACTCAACACCTAGTCCATGAACTTGATAATATTCTGTAAATTTGCCCTCATCATATAATCCTCTTTCATAATCAGATATTTTAAGTCCAGCACTTGCTAGCGTAAACGCAATAACATCTAATCTGTCATTTCTAAAGAAATCAGGAATACATCTAAAAGGTTTTCTTTTTTGTCTAGGAAATTCTAGAACTTTTATAGCTTCCTCTAAAGGTGGTACATTTTTAGCTTCTTCAAGTGAGTTGAACAGATATTTTTTATCAAAGATATAAAGTTTATTATCATGAGAAATACAAGGATAATAAGCATATATAGCAATTGGTTCAAAAATATTTTTATCCATTAAATCATCTTTTAATCTTTCATATAATGGCTCAACTGTTTCTTCTTCATACTTTAAGAAAGCATCTCTATCTTGCTTCCCTCTTTTATATCCCCATCTTTGTCTAAATAGTACTCTATGATTTATCCATTTAAAGATTAGCTCTTTATCTAACTTTTGACTACTTTTTGCAACTCTCTCCCATAAAGGAGGAAATGTAAAAGCTGTTTCTTTTGGCATTGGAATATCTTCATAAGGAGGAATTACTACGGCTTCTTTTTCAACTTTTTCACTTGTATCTGCAATTTCAATTAAATCAGCTGCTAATGCAGTATTTTCTAAATCACCTTCTTCAATTCTTTGCATAGAAACAACACCATCAAAGGCATCTCTACAATAAAATATTGGTCCATCATAAATTGGTCTACAAAAGTCATTTACAAAAGATTTTGTAAGTGCTGCACCACCAATAAGTACAGGAATATCAATTCCCATTTTTTGTAACTCTTCTAAGTTTTCTTTCATGACAGCTGTAGATTTTACAAGTAATCCACTCATACCAATTGCTTGTGCCTTATGCTCTTTTGCTGCAATTAAGAAACTATTTAAATCAGCTTTAATTCCAATATTTATAACCTTAAATCCATTATTAGAAAGAATAATATCAACTAAGTTTTTACCAACATCATGAACATCTCCTTTTACAGTTCCTACAACTATAACAGTCTCACTAGCTTTTTCTTCTTTTGGTAAATATGGATTTAAAGCATCAACAGTGGCTTTCATAGTTTCTGCACTTTGAAGTACAAATGGTAATTGCATTTGTCCACTTCCAAATAATTCACCAATAATTTTCATACCATCAATTAGCCATTCATTTACTATTATTTCTGGTTTTATATCATGTCTTAATTCATCAACCAAAGGAAGAAGTCTATTCTTATCTCCATCTAAAAGTAACTTTTTTACTTTTTCAACTGGTTCAAGTTTCTGATACTCTTCATCACTTTGTTCTTCAATATCATCAACATTTGAGAAGTGTTCAATAAAAGCAAATAAAGGATCTCCATCTTCTTGATTATTAAAAATTAAATCATCACAAGCTTTTTTATCAGCCTCAGATATTTTATTAAGAGGTAAAATATGTTTTACATTTACAATAGCAGATGTTAAACCAGCTTGAACACAGTAATCTAAGTAAATTGAGTTTAAGTATGCTCTGGCTTTTATATCTAAACCAAAAGAGATATTAGAAAGTCCTAGCGTAGTACCTACTTCAGGATGAAGTATTTGAAACTCTCTAATAGCTTCTAGTGTTTCAACACCAGCTGTTCTATACTCGTCATCTCCAGAACCAATAGTAAATGTAAGCATATCAAATACTAAATCATGTGGGTCAAACCCGTGTCTATTTACACATAAATCAAAAATACGCTCAGCAATTCGAATTTTATCTTCTTTAGTTTTAGCCATTCCAACTTCATCAATAGTAAGACATACTAAAGCAGCTCCAAACTTTTTAGCTAATTTACAAACTGCATCAAATTTTTCTTCTCCATCTTCTAAGTTAACAGAGTTAATAATTGGTCTTCCACCTATTTGTTTAAGTGCTGCTTCTAGTGCATAAATTTGTGTAGAATCTGGCATTAAAGGAAGTGATATTTTTTGAGAATAAAGCTCAACAACCTTATCCATATCTTCTCTTTCATCTCGACCAGCAAATCCAACTGATACATCTATGATATGAGCTCCAGCGCGCACTTGTTGTTGTCCAACAGATAAAGTTCCTTCATAATCATTTGCTTTAAGTAGTTCTCTAAAAGCTTTTGAACCAGTTGCATTTGAACGCTCACCTATTAAAAGTGGTGCGGGTTCTTGTTTTAAAGTAACTGTTCCAAATAATGATGCTAATGATGCTTTTAAAAAGCCACAAGGTTTTAAAGGTATTGCACCGTTTACACCTTCTGCTAATTTTTTAATATGCTCAGGTGTAGTTCCACAACAACCACCTAAAAACGAAACTCCATTAATTTCTAAGAACTCTTTTTGTAATTTAGTAAACTCCTCAGGTCCCATTGGATAATAAGAAACTCCACCTTTATTTTGTGGAAGTCCAGCATTTGCATGAACTGAAATTGGGAACTTACAAACTTCACTCAGTGATTTGATATGTTTATGTACTTGTTTTGGTCCTGTTCCACAGTTAAATCCAAGTGATAAAATATTAAAAGGAGCCATAATAGCTGCAATTGTTTGAGCATCTGTTCCTATTAGCATTGTTCCTGTTAACTCAATAGTTACAGATACCATGATTGGAATATGTGGAGCTGCATCATTTAGTGCATGAAGTGCTGCTTTTATTTGTAGTGGATCTTGACAAGTTTCAAGTAAAAATATATCCGTTCCACCATCAGCCAAACCTTGAGCCATGATTTTGTAACCCTCATACATATCATCATATTTAATATGTCCAAGTGAAGGAAGTTTAGTACCAGGTCCAACTGAACCTAATACAAATCTTGGTTTTTCAAGCGTTGAATATTTATCACAAGACTCTTTTACAAGTTGAGCACCCAATTTTGAAAGTTCATAAGAAGTCTGAGGAATATCATACTCATCTAAAACCCAATTCATTGAACCAAAAGTATTTGTTGTAATCAAATCTGCACCTGCATCCGCATAAGCATCATGAATATTTCTTAAAATGTGAGGAGCTGTAAGATTTAGAAGTTCATTACAACCTTCTAAATCTTCCCCTTCATACATCCATTCTTCTTGTTTTATATCTGATATTTGAAGCTGTGTTCCCATAGCTCCATCAATTATTAGTACTTTTTCATTTATTATATTTTGTATTTTATTTAACATTTTATTCTCTATTTTGATTATTTTATTATGTAATATTATTAACTATAGTGTATAGAAAAATTCGTTAAAAGATAGTTAAATAGTTTAGTAAGTAAAGTCTTTATAAAAGGGCTTTACTATTAATCTCTCTTATGCATCAAGTAAAAGCTTGTCATCATCCAATTCTTCACCATCATTTCGAGCAAGTGCAAATAAATTTAGTAAGTCTTTTACTTCATAACCTGATCTTTCTTTTCCTTTTAAATCAAAGATAATTTGACCTTCATGTAACATTATTGTTCTTGAACCATGGTCAAGAGCTTGACGCATAGAATGAGTTACCATCATTACTGTTAATGATTTTTCTTTAATGATCTGTGATGTTATATCCATTATAAGCGCTGCAGTTTTTGGATCAAGTGCTGCTGTGTGCTCATCTAATAATAATATACTGCTTGGTTGTAAAGCTGACATTAAAAGACTTACGGATTGACGTTGTCCACCTGATAAAAGTCCCATTTGAGAGTTTAATCTATCTTCAAGTCCTAGATTTAGCCTACTTAACTGTTCTTGAAAAACTTTTCTCAATTTATTATTCAAAGCAAAAGATAAAGAACCTCTTTGTCCACGGCCATATGCTAATGCCATGTTTTCTTCTACAGTTAGGTCTCCGCAAGTTCCAGCAAGTGGATCTTGAAATACACGTGCTATATCTCTTGTACGTCCAGTAGCTGGTAAATTTGTCACATCTCTATTATCAAAAAATATATTACCATGAGTTGTTTCAATATCACCAGCAATTGTGTTAAGTAAAGTTGATTTACCTGCACCATTTGAACCAATAACTGTTACAAATTCACCACTTGGAATAGTTAAATCAATTCCACGCAAAGCCAATTTTTCAGTTGCTAAACCATGATTAAAAGTTACATGTAAATTTTTGCAACTTATCATACTTTTTCCTTTTTTGCTTTTTTAGCCTTCCATTCACTTCGTAGTTTTGGAAAGACCAAAGATAATGTAACTAAAACTGCTGTAAGTAGATTTAAATCTGAAGCTTGAAAACCTAAAAAGTCTGCATTTAAAGCCATAGAAACAGCAATTCTATATAAAATAGATCCAAGAATACAACTCATTACAATAATTAATAAAGACCTTGTACCAAATAATGACTCACCAATTATAACAGCAGCTAGTCCCACAACTATGGTTCCAATTCCCATTGTTGAATCTGCAAAACCATTAGTTTGTGCAAATAAAGCTCCTGCTAACCCTACTAATCCATTTGACAAAGCAAGCCCTACATACACTTTCTCATTAACAACAATTCCATTTGCCTGAGCCATTCGTTTATTAGAACCAACAGCTCTCATTGCTAAACCATATTGTGTATACAAAAACCACGCAAGTAATAATCCACCAATTATCGTACAAACAGCTACAAATATAACTTTTAAATACATAGCTGGTATTCCTAAACCTTCAAATGGTGTTAACATTGTAGGTTCCATAATTAAAGCCACATTAGGTTTACCCATTACACGTAGATTAATAGTATATAAAGCTGTCATTGTAAGAATACTTGCTAATAGATGTAAAATATTAAAACGAAGATTTAACCATGCAGTTACTATTCCTGCACAAGAAGCAGCAAGAGTACCTATTAAAGTTGATAAAAAGGGATTGATACCAAAAACAATCAAAGTAGCAGTAACAGCAGCACCTAAAGTAAAGCTTCCATCAACAGTAAGATCAGGGAAGTCCAAAATACGAAAAGTAAGATAAACTCCCATGGCAACTAAACCATAAATAAACCCAATTTCAATTGTTCCTAAAAAAGCATATAGTGACAAATTAACAGCTACTCTTATTCAATTATTTTACTAGCACGATTTAGTACTGATTCTGGAATTTTAATTCCCATTCTTTTTGCCATCTTTGGATTAACAAATAAGTTAGTACCTTTTGCCATCTTTACATCAATCGAACCTGGTTTTTCACCTTTTAAAATACGAACAACTATATCTCCAGTCTGACGACCTAAATCAAAATAGTCATAACCAACTGCAGCAACAGCTCCCCTTGCAACTGTATCTGTATCACCTGCAAAAACAGGTACTTGAGCATCAATACCAACTCTTACAACAGATTCAACAGCCGAGATAATTGTATTATCAATAGGACAATAAATAGCATCAACCTTACCAACTAACTGTTTGGCTGCAATCATCACATCTGATGATTTAGGTGCTGCTGATTCTATGATTTTTATGCCCATTTTATCTGCTTGTATTTTAATAGCTGCTAACATTGAAACTGAGTTCGTTTCACCTGGATTGTATGGAATTCCAATTGCTTTTAAGTCTGGAATAAATTCTTTTATTAATTCAAGATGTTCTTTAACATTTGCCATATCTGATAATCCTGTAACATTACCACCTGGTTTTTCAAGAGTAGAAACAAGTTTAGCAGCTAAGGGATCTGTTACAGCAGAGAATACAATAGGAATTGAATTACTTGTTGTAACTGCGGCTTGTGCTGATGGTGTTGCAATTGCAACAATTATGTCTGGATTATCTCCAACCATTTTACGTGCTATTTGTGCAGCAATATCAGGCTTTCCTTGAGCACTTTCATAAGTAAATTTTAAATTATTTCCACTATAGCCATTCTCTTCTAATGTCTTTTTTAAACCATCTCTTACTGCATCAAGTGCAGGATGCTCAACAATTGCAGTTGTTGCAATATAAACAGGTTTTGCTTGAAGAACAGCACTTAACAATAACGTTGATACAAACGCACTTTTTAAAATTGAACTTAATCTCATAATGGATTCCTTGGAATGAATTTATTGTTTATTTAGATCATTAAAATAATCTAAATAAAACCATTTTTTATAAATAATTTTATATCTTTATAACTAAATAGGTACTTAACTGTCACTATATTCATTTTTTATAATTTTTGGATTATAACTCTAATAACACTAGCATCACCTTGATGACCTTTTCCCTCATCAAGAATAACCTCTTGTTCAGAAACTTCTTTATCACAATATAGAAAATTTTTATTAAAATCATCTACATTGTAAAGTAAATCTTCATCTTTTGGACCCCCGCTCTTAAAATTAAGCTGTTTTTTTGAAAAAAACTCTCCTATAAAATAAGCATTTGGGTTTAACGAATCCTCAATCTTTTCAAATAATTTTATTCGTTCGTCTTTATACATGTGTAAATATGAAGCTACTATTACATCATATTTTTTATCACTTTTCCATTCGTTTAAATCTAAACATACAGTTTTAATATCTAATTTTTCTTCCTGGGCTTTTTTATCAAGTTTTGCTAAGCCTATATCTGATGCATCAAAAGCACTAACTTTAAAGCCTCTTTTTGCAAAAAATATTGCATTTCTTCCTTCACCTTCACCTAAACATAAAAGCTCTGACTCTTTTTTTAAAAGCTTTATTTTTGAAGCTAAAAAAGTATTAGGTTTTTTCCCATATAAAAATTCTTCCTGGGAAAATTTACTATTCCAAAATTCTTTTTGACTCATATTTAAACCTTTTTTTAATTTTTGTTTTTTGTATTTTAATTATTATAACATTTATTTGTTGCAACTAAGTTGCATTTAATAATAGTTTTATTATCATAACAAAATGCAACTTAGTTGCAATTTATTCAAGGAGAATTATATGAGATTATTAATCCCATTTATTTTATTAGTAAATTTTGTTTATGCACAAACAAATATCGTGGTTAGTATTTTACCTCAACAAACGTTTGTAGAAAAGATTGGAGCAGATAAAGTTAATGTAGTTACGATGGTTACCCCAGGAAGTAATCCGCATTCATATGAACCAAAACCTTCACAAATGGTACATATTTCAAAGGCAGATATATATTTCCCAATTGGTTTTGGATTTGAAGATACTTGGCTAGAAAAATTTGCTAATCAAAATAAAGATATGAAGTTTATTGAAATGACTAAAGATATCCAACGTATAATGATGAAAAAGCATAACCATCATCATGGAGAAGAACACGCTGTGCATGATTCTCATGAACATAAAAAACATGATGATCATGCACATCACGATGAACATGAAAAACACAGTGAACATAAAGAAGAAGTAATATATAAAGAGGATCCTCACACTTGGACAAGCCCTAAAAATGTAAAGGTTATGGCAAAAAATATTTACGATACTTTAGTTCAAATTGATTTTTCAAACAAAGATTATTATTTAAATAATTATAATAAATTTATCGATGAAATAAATCAAACAGATAAAGAAATCAAAAAGATATTTTCTAAAATACCAAAAGATTCTAAATTTATGGTTTTCCATCCAGCATGGGGATATTTTGCAAAAGATTATAATTTAGTTCAATTTCCAATTGAAGTTGAAGGAAAAGAACCTAAGCCTAAAATGCTTCAAAGAATTATTGAAGAAGCAAAAAAAGAAAATATAAAAGCAATTTTTACACAAAGTGAATTTTCAGATAAAAGTGCAAAAGTAATCGCAGATGAATTAAATATTAAAGTTATAAAAGAAACACCACTTGCTACAAATTGGTCAGAAAACCTAATACATGTTGCAAACACTATTGCAAATAACAAGTAAAACCTTTTAAGGTTTTACTTTATAAAAGATGACCTAGTTCTTCTTTTTTTACTTTTAAATACTCATAGTTATATTCACAAGAACTTATCAAAACTGGAATTCGTTCAACTACTTCAATATCACCTAAAGCATTTAATTTTCTAGGATTATTTGTCATTAACTTGATTTTATTTATTCTAAATTCTTTTAATATCTTAGGAACTAAATCAAAATTTCGTAAATCAGCTTTAAACCCCAACTTTTCATTTGCTTCAATAGTATTAAGTCCATGATCTTGAAAAGAGTAGGTATTAACCTTATTAAAAAGTCCAATTCCTCTACCTTCTTGTCTTAAGTAAATAATTATTCCACCCTCTTTTGCAATTTTTTTCATCGCAAAATCCAGCTGTTCTCCACAATCACATTTTATACTTTTAAATACATCTCCGGTTAAACACTCTGAATGAATTCTAATAAAAGGAACTAAGGGTAAGTCTTCAGTAAATATAACAAAATGATCTAAGTCTTTTTCTTTAAAAGATTGTATTTTGAAATTACCATATTGTGTTGGTAGCTTTGCAATATTTGAAATTTGATATGAAATTATTCTTCTTTTTAGAAAATTTTATCATTTTATTCTTATTTGCAACTTAGTTGCACTTAGTGTTCAGATTTTAACGAGCTACAATCTGTTGTTATTCTATCAATTAAAGTAATATACCAATTATTCTCAATTTTTGTAATGTAAAAAGACACTTCTGGGGTTAAAACAACTTTATAACTTGTTTTTTCAATAAAATTTGCTTTTTGAATATCATTTTTTTTGTATTGACTTTTTTCATGTAAAATTTTCTCATTTATAAATGATGAAAGAAAAGTATCTGTTTTACTTGATAAAAATAAACCATCATCACTCCAACCATAAAATTCATCATTGTTTGGACTACAATTAAATTGAATATCTTTTTCTATAATCTTAAGTTTTAAAGAATTATCATTCACTCTTGAAATCATATGAGATATTTCTTCCATGTCTTCTTGAATAATATTATAAATCATATTTTGTTCTAAAAAATTATTTGAACCATCTATTTTCAATAAATTATAAAAACCAAATTCAGAATGTATATAGTTTTTATTTAAACTTTTTAAATCATCTTTTGACATTAAGTTTACAATATCATAAATTTTATTTTTCAACTCAAAAGAAATGACAGGACGTTCATATACTACTTTTTTATTTCCTGTAGTTTCCATAGCAAGTTTTTCCAAAATATTTTTATTATTTAATCTAGTTTCTTCTTTGTATGTACATCCTGTTATAAGTGTCAATAAAGAGATTGAAATAGCTAATATTACTGTGTTACAATAGTTCATATTTAAATAAAGTACCTTTGAAAAATTTCAATAATATACCATAAATAGGAACTATTTTTTATAAAAAAGAAGTAAAAATTCTATTATCGGCATTTTTTAATTATATCTTAGATAAAATATTAATTAAAAATTTAATCATTAGGAATTTATACAATGACTGAAGCAAAATATATTTGGATGGATGGTGAGTATGTAAATTGGCATGACGCTAAAGTTCATGTTTTATCTCATACTTTACATTATGGAAATGGTGCTATTGAAGGTACTAAAGCATACAAAACTCATGATGGAAGATGTGCAATATTTAAATTAAAAGAACATACTAAAAGACTTATAAACTCTTCAAAAATGACATTACTAAACGTGCCATTTACAGAAGATGAATTAAATAAAGCACAAATTGAATTATTACAAAAGAATGAATTATTTGAAGGTGCTTATATTAGACCTTTAGTTTACTTAGGTTACGGAGTTATGGGACTTTATCATAAAGAAGCACCTGTAAAAGTTTCTGTTTCTGCATGGGAATGGGGCGCTTATTTAGGTGAAGAAGGAATGAAAAAAGGTGTAAGAGTAAAAATTGCATCAATGACTAGAAATTCTAATACTTCAGGAATGGGTAAAGCAAAAGCAGTTGCAAATTACTTAAACTCACAAATGGCAAAATTTGAAGCAGTTGAATGTGGATATGATGAAGCACTTTTAAGAGATGACCAAGGTTATATAGCTGAAGCATCGGGAGCTTGTTTCTTTATTGTTCGTGATGGTGTGATTATTACTCCTCCAAACGATAACTCTTTAGAGTCAATTACTCAAGCTACTGTTATTGATTTAGCAAAAGATTTGGGTTATGAAGTTGTAAGAAGAAGACTTACAAGAGAAGAAGTTTATATTGCAGATGAAGCATTTTTTACAGGTACTGCTGTTGAAGTAACACCAATTAGAGATATCGATGCAAGAGTTATAGGAAAAGGTGAAAGAGGTCCAATTACTGAAGCTTTACAAACTGCATATTTTGATGTAGTTGCAGGAAAGAATGAAAAATATATAAGTGATTTAACATACATTAACTAATCAATAGTAAAATTAGAAGACAAAAATATATAAAAAATTTAAGGAAAATTATGCCAATAGATAACGATTATTTTAAAAAGAAACAACAACAAAATGGTGGAGGAAATTCATCAAATAATAACGGTGGAGGTGGTAATTACCAACCTCCTTTTGAGCCACCTGAATTTTTCAAAAATTTAGGTAAAAAAGCTGGAGCAATTTATGTAATTATTGCACTTATTGCAGCTTTATTTATATTCAAACCATTTGTAATAGTTGAATCAGGACAAGTAGGTATTAAAGTAACTACAGGTAAATATACTGAAGAACCATTAAGACCTGGTTTCCATTTCTATCTTCCAGTATTTCAAAAAGTTATCTTAGTTGATACAAAAGTAAGATTAATGAACTACAAATCTGTTGAAGAAATTAGTGGATTTGATTCAGGTATTAGAATTAACCCAGCTATTTCAATTCTTGATGCAAGAGGTTTACCTGTTTCTATTGAATTAACAGTTCAATATAGATTAACAGCAGATGGTGCACCAACAACTATTGCTAACTGGGGACTTTCTTGGGAAGATAAAATTATTAACCCTGTTGTAAGAGATGTTGTAAGAAATGTTGTAGGAAGTTATACAGCTGAAGAATTACCAACAAAAAGAAATGAAATTGCTGTAAAAATACAAACTGGAATTGAAGAAGATATTAATTCTTTAAAAGGTCAGCCTGTATTATTACAATCAGTTCAATTAAGAGAAATCGTTTTACCTACTAAGATTAAAGAGCAAATTGAAAGAGTTCAAATTGCAAACCAAGAATCTGAAAGAGTTAAATACGAAGTTTTAAGAACAAAACAAGAAGCTGAAAAAAGAGCTGCAAAAGCTATTGGTGATGCTGAAGCAAACAGAATTGAAGCAAAAGGTAGAGCTGATGCTGTTACTATTGAAGCTAAAGCACAAGCTGCTGCGAATATGGCAATTGCTAAATCATTAACACCAAACCTTTTACATATGCAACAAATTGAAGTTCAAGGTAAATTCAACGAAGCACTTAAAGTTAATAAAGATGCAAAAATCTTCTTAACACCTGGTGGATCAACTCCAAATATCTGGGTTGATACAAAAAACAAATCTAGAGATACGGCTGTAAGCCAATAGTCAAAAGAGTAGATAATATCTACTCTTTTTCTATCATGAAAAAAATATCAATACTACTAATTAGTAAACTCTTTTTATTTACACTTTTAATAAATGCAAAACCATTAAAAGAAATAACTTTAAACTTAAATCCTACAATAAATGAAGAAAAATATCATCCTACAGATATATATGAAGAACCTAAAGAACTACCTTTAGATAAGAAAAAAGAAAAAGATACTTCAATAAATGTAGATATTGATGTAAATAAAGAACAGAAACAAATCGATAGTTTAAAACTAGATCTAGATAAAAAATTTTAAGGATTTCAATAATGAATCAAACAGATAAGATTGACTGGGAAAAAATGGATGGTTTAATTCCCGTTGTTACGCAAGAAGCGACTACAAATGAAGTTTTAATGCTTGCATATATGGATAAAGAAGCATTATCTTTAACTCTTGAAACAAATATTGCTCATTACTTTAGTAGAAGTAAGCAAAGAATTTGGAAGAAAGGTGAAAGCTCTGGTCATACACAAGAAATAGTTGATATTATGATTGATTGTGATGATGATACTATTTTACTAAAAGTTAATCAAAATGGTGTTGCTTGTCACACTGGAAGAAAATCATGTTTCTTTACTAGTATGAAAACAAATGAAGAGGTTTTACCTGTTGAAGTTGATACGAGTGCTGCATATGGAGTTGTTGATACTTTATACCATACAATTTTAGAGAAAAAGAACGATGACCCAAAAACATCATATACAGCAAAACTTCTTCAAGGTGAAGAAAACTCAATGCTTAAAAAAATAGTTGAAGAATCTGGTGAATTTACTTTTGCAATAAAAGATAATGATACTGAAGAAATCATCTATGAAGCTGCTGATATTACATATCATGTTTTAGTTGCCTTAGCTTCTAAAAACATAAGTCCTGATAGAGTGAAACAAGAACTTTCAAGAAGATTTGGAATGTCTGGAATTGAAGAAAAGAATTCAAGAACTGATAAATAGTAATAATAAGTAGTCTTGATATTTGAGTAATTTTTATTTTAAACTAAAAAGGGGAGATATTTGATATCTCCCCTTTTTTTATATTTAAACTTTAAATGTTTATAATTAAATTTTTTGTACTGCAACCTGCAGTCTATTAATTACAACCACATCCACCACGAGATGGTGCAGCTTCACTTTGAGGTGCAGAACCTCCACCACAACATCCAGAACTTGCTTCTTGTTTAGGAGCAGCTGCTGCTGTAGTTGAACAAGCACTAACACCTGGAGGTGTTGTTGGTTGAATATCTTCATTAGTTCTATCATCGTCAATAGAATCTACAAAAGCAATAACTTTAGCTGCTGCTTCCATATATCTTTTTGCTGAAACACTTTCAGGTGCGAAGTAAACAATTGGTTTACCAGAATCTCCACCTTCTCTAATAGCAGGTTCAATTGGTAATGAACCTAATACCTGAGTATTATATTGATCAGCTAATGCATCACAAGTTCCCATTCCAAAAATATCTGATTCAGTGTTACAAGATGGGCAAATAAATCCACTCATATTTTCAACAACACCAGCAACTGGGATATGTAATTTATCAAACATATCTAATGATCTTCTAGAATCATCAAGTGCAACATGCTGAGGAGTTGTAACATTAATACCAGCAGCAACAGGTACACTTTGTGCTAGTGTTAATTGTGCATCACCAGTTCCTGGAGGCATGTCAATAAATAAGATATCTAAGTTTTCCCATAAAATATCTCTTAATAATTGCTGGATAGCTTTCATAATCATAGAACCTCTCCAGATTACAGCTTGGCCTTCTTCCATTAATACACCCATTGACATTACATCAACACCATACGCATTTAAAGGTTTTGCCTTATCACCAATTACTTCAACTTCTTTACCATTTAAACCCATCATACGTGGGATATTTGGACCATAGATATCAGCATCTAAGATACCAACTTTCTTCCCTTGCATAGAAGCAGCAACAGCTAAATTCACAGTGGTAGTTGATTTTCCAACTCCACCTTTTCCTGAACTTACCATTACAATTTTTTTAATTTGTGGTGCAATATTGTTACCACTTACAGCATTACTACTTTGTTTTGGAGCAGCTGGCTTATTAAAATTTAATGTAGCTTTCATTCCAATAGCACTAATACATGCTGTAATTTCTTTTGTTAATTGTTGCTCAACATCAGCAGCACTTGATGTAATATCAAGAGAAATTAGACAGTTTTCACCATCTACTTTGATATCCTTAACAAAACCAAATTCAACAATTGATTTTGCAAAACCAGGATATTTAACTTTCTCTAATTCTTTTTTAATATCTTCGATATTTGCCATAGAAAAATTCCTTTTATTATTTATATTTTTTGTATTATAATTAAAATAGGATAATTA
>CALKDR010000017.1 GCA_938084175.1 uncultured Campylobacterales bacterium | reverse complement strand
ACTATCAAATATTTTTTTTAATACATCAAAATCTTTATGATAAAAAATTGTCCCAATAACTTCATAAAAAATGTCTTCTAGAAATGATCTCTTTATATCCTTTTTATATAAATAAATATTGATTTTAAGCGATTTTAAAATTTCATAAAATAGATAGTTTTTTCTAACATAAAATGCAGTATCGTGTAATTTCTTAGAGCCATTAAAAATATATTTCTTTGATTTAAATATTTTTTCATCAATCAAAAACCAAAAAAGTATTTTTCCTAATTCGTTTAAGAATTTTTTCTTTTCTATTGATATATTTAATTTAGTATTTTTAAAAGAATTTGCCCAAGCTGCTTGAACAAAAGAACAAGAAAGATCGTTTAATAATATTTCATTCTCATCTAATTCTAATGAACTATTAAAAGTATCATAAATATGTTTCTTTAATTTTTTATAATCTTCTTTTGCATAAGTTAAATATTCATCAATTGAACTGGGATCAACTCCTATACTTTTAAACTCTTCATTATCTAAACTATCTAATTCTACTACTGATAATTTGTGGAAATTATTTAAATCTAATAATGTTTTATTAATACTAATTTGTTCTTTAATATTGAGCTTATTGTCTAGAATTTCATCTATTTTATCCTCAATTTTAAATGTTTCAATATCTTCATTGCTATCAGATTCACTGTCAATTTTTGGTTCTTTAAAGTTTCTAAAAAAATCAAATTGATTATAATCTATATTTTTTGACATTGTAAATATTAAATCATCATCTATAATATTTTTAGAAAGCATCAACTTCTCTAATTCAACTTCAATGTAATTTATTTCATCTGTATTACTAATTTCAACTGCTACTTCGTGGTTCTTTATCAACCCTGAATATGAAAGGTTAGATGATGTTATATACATTTTTTTGGAATCGATAATATATATTTTAGAATGTAGATTGTTTTTCTTAAAACATTTACATTGTATGTTATCAAAGTCGTAATTCACTAAAACATTGAAAAGGTCTAAGTCTGAACTCTTCTGTAAAAAGACTTGTTTTGTAAATCTACTTATAAGTATTAACTCAATATTTTTATTAGTTGGTATATTTGTTAATATTTTTTTTATTGTAGAGTATTTTACATATGGGGCAACAAGAATAATTTTATTTTTGGCATTTTTGATACTATTCAGGAAATCATCTTCCCAAGGTGTAAAGAAGTAGTTGTTTGTCATTTTGAATCCATAATATACTTAATAACTAATTATAATTTTTTATTACTTAATTCTTCTCATTATTTAATCTCTCTTTCATATCTTAATTATATTGTTCACTATCAATAGTGAAGGTATCTTCAAACTCATCAAAGTTTTTTTCGTAGTACTTATTTTCTAATTTATATTCTAAATCATACATCTCATCATATAAGTCATCTATGTATTTTTGAGTTTCAACTCTAACTTTAAAATCTCTTGTTGATATTAACAAAGATTCTAACTCTTTAATTTGTGAATCTATATTTGATATATTCATCGGGTCTTCTTTCACTTAAAAATGTAGACAATAAAAAGTTCTCTACTTTTTTGTAGATAACATATGATTGACATTTTTAAGATTTTGTTGTGATTTCAAGAGATAAAATCGTTGATAAATTTAACTGTAATACTCTTTTACTTAGTATAATTATAGCAGTTAATTAGTTAATTTTTTTCTCATTCTTATTAATAAAAAGGAATCATAAAATTTACAACAATACTCTATTGTATCGACTCTCTCATTACTTTAAGAGAGCAAAATTCTTAACTAAAGTTATGATATAATATTACATAAATTAAAAAGAAACACTAACTTTTTATTGAATTCTTTAAGTAGATAAATGAGTCTATCTACAGTATGAAGAAAACTTGTATAACGTGTCTCAAATGAGACTAATAGACAGATTTAGTTATATAAAGTGTATTACTCATATAATCAATAGAAACGGTTTTATATCTTTTACGAGAATAAATGATATGTTATTAGAAGTATCTTATCTTCTAATCTAATTAACTAAAATACATAAAAATATTTTTATGAAATTTCAAGTTGATGACCATCAAACAGACCCAAAAAATACTAACATTAAATCAATCATAATCACACATTACATCATCACTTATTTTGACTATATCATTTAGTCTACTACTGATATTTTTCATTGCAGGTATATATATAAAACAATAAAATAAAATAGTTATAATAGTTTACTGCACTTATTGAATACTTGACAATCTTATTTATCTGTATATGCGATGTTATCGGTACTTGAAGTAATATATAATCTAAAATATTAACTAGATTTATGTTATAATTAGTGATTGAATCTAACTTTTAAGATTGATAGTTTTTAGTGTCTAGTATGATGTAATAATGGGAATGTAGTCTGATTAAGACTCATTTTTAATACATTTTAAACTGAGTAGAGTATCGATTTTATCGATACTTCTTCTCAAACCTACACAAAAATTACTTCACAAAAATTTCATAATTCCTAACTATAAAATACCATTATTAAGTAAAAATATGTTCTAACTTTACAACTCTTTTGTACTCAAAAATGTGTTGGCAAAATTTTAATGAATAAAATATTATAATTATGTATTAAAATTTTTATAAGAAGTTATGGAAGATAATTTAAAAGCAATAGCTCTTTATAAAGAATTTAAATTTAGAAAAAAATTAAAAAAGTTAAGGAGTAATCTTGTCTGATATAGATATAGCACAAAATGCAAAAATGGTTCCAGTAATAAATCTTGCAAAAGATAAATATGGGATACCTTCAACTGATTTAGATCCTTATGGACATTATAAAGCAAAACTTTCACTTGAGTATATAGATAATCTATCTCATAAAAAAGAAGAAGGTAAACTAATTTTAGTAACAGCAATTAGCCCAACTCCAGCTGGAGAAGGAAAGACAACTACTACAGTAGGTCTTGGTGATGCTATGAATAAAATTGGAAAAAAGACAATGATTTGTTTGCGTGAACCATCTTTAGGTCCATGCTTTGGCTTAAAAGGTGGAGCTGCTGGTGGAGGATATTCACAGGTTGTTCCAATGGAAGATATTAATTTACATTTTACAGGTGACTTTCATGCTATAGCAGTTGCACATAATCTATTAGCAGCTATGATAGATAATCATATACATCAAGGCAATGCTTTAAATATTGATTCCAGAAGAATCAAATTCAAAAGAGTAATTGATATGAATGACAGGGCTTTAAGAGATATTACAATTGGACAAGGTGGTCTTGCAAATGGTTATTTAAGACAAGATGGATTTGATATTGTTGTTGCTTCAGAAGTTATGGCTATTTTATGTTTAGCAACAAATAGAGCAGATTTAAAAGAAAGACTAGGCCGAATTGTAATAGGCTATAAAACAGATGGATCTACTGCTATTTATGCATCTGATCTAAAAGCTCATGGTGCAATGGCAGCTGTTTTAAAAGATGCTATTAAACCAAATATAGTCCAAACTTTAGAAAATAATTTAGCTATCATACACGGTGGTCCATTTGCAAATATAGCACATGGATGTAACTCTGTAATAGCAACAAAAACTGCATTGAAGCTAGCTGATTATGTAGTAACTGAAGCTGGATTTGGAGCAGATTTAGGAGCAGAAAAATTTTTAAATATTAAATGTAGAAGTTCAAAATTAAAACCATCAGCAGTTGTGCTTGTAGCAACAGTTAGAGCATTGAAATATCATGGTGGAGTTGAAAAAGATCATTTAAATCAAGAAAATCTCGAAGCACTTGAAAAAGGTTTTTCAAATATAAAAAAACATATAACTAATATTACTAAGCAGTATAATTTACCAGTAGTAGTTAGCATAAATCATTTTACATTTGATACTGATGATGAGACAAAATTATTGAAAAGAAAATGTGAAGAACTAGGTGTAAAATGTGTAGTATCAAGTCATTGGGCAGATGGTGGTGCAGGAGCTGAGGAGCTTGCTAATGAAATTGTAGAAATTGTAGATAATAAAGATGCTAAGTTTGACTATTTATATGATGATAAATTACCATTATGGGAAAAAATTGAAACAATTGCTACTAAAATTTATGGAGCAAAAGAGATAGTTGCTAGTGCTAAAATTCATAAAGAAATAGATAAATTACAGGAAATACATGGAACACTTCCAATTTGTATGGCAAAAACACAAATGTCATTTTCAACAGATCCATTTTTAAGAGGAGCTCCCAAAAATCATATTGTAGAAATTAGTGAAGTAAAACTTCAAAATGGTGCTGGTTTTATTGTAGTAATCGCAGGAAATATGATGACAATGCCAGGTCTTCCAAAAGTACCCACTGCTGAAAAGATTGATATAGATGATAATGGAATGATCACAGGATTATTTTAAAAATAAATTTTCTGTTTTAAATTATCAAGAACATAGTTTTTCCTATGTTCTTATCTTTTTACATGTTTTTATGAAAGTAAAAAAGTAACTTTCATCATCCCTTTGAAAACTTATTTAATTATATTTATATCATTATTTTTTATTTTATTAAAATCAATTAATCATTTTGTAATTCTTCTTTGCTAGAATAAAACAAAAAATAAATATGGATTATAAATGAAAGATAAATTAATACAAATTATAAAAGAAGCTGGTGAAATTTTAAAAGATGGATATTATTCAAAAAAAGACGTAACCTTTAAAGCAAAAAAAGATTTAGTTACAAAATATGATGTGGCAGTTGAGAACTTTTTAAAGAAAAAATTTGAAGAAGAGTTTGTAAACTTTAATGTAATTGCAGAAGAATCAGATAATACAAATAAAATATTTTCAAACTCAATAATAGTTGATCCAATTGATGGCACAACAAATTTTGTAAATAAACTGCCTCATACAGCAATTTCTGTAGGAGTATATAAAGATAAAAAACCATTTATAGGAATTGTTTACAATCCTATTTTGGATGAACTTTATACCGCAGTCGTAGGTGAGGGTGCTTTTTGTAATGATGTAAAGCTTGAAGTGTCAGATGAAAGTGATTTTCAAAAAGCTCTTTTATCTACGGGTTTTCCATATACATCAGGAACTTGCGCGGATGATTTAAATGATGTAATGAAAAAATTAACAAATATTCTACCAAAGTGCCAAGATATTAGAAGATTAGGTTCAGCAGCACTTGATTTATGTTATGTCGCTCGTGGTATTTATGAAGGTTATTATGAAATGAATTTAAAAGCTTGGGATGTTAGTGCGGGAATAATTATCTTACAAGAAGCAGGTGGAAAAATTTCAAATATAGATGGTAGTGATTATGTTTTATTTCAGAACAAATATATAGTCGCTTCAAATAATAAAATACATGAAGAATTTATTGAGAATTTAAAGGTTTAAAAAATAATATTTTTAGAAACAAAGCAATTTTTTAGTAACTTTTAGGTAAAATCTTTGATTAAATTTTTACTTAAAGGTGTGCTTTATGTGTGGAATAGTTGGTTATATAGGTAAGAATGACACTACAAAAATTTTGTTAGATGGTTTAAAAGAGCTTGAATATAGAGGCTATGACTCTGCTGGAATTGCTGTTTTAAATAAAAATAAAATCGATGTATTCAAGGCCTTGGGAAAACTTCATAATTTAGAAGAAAAAGTATTAACTAATAACACACAAGATTCTTATGAACTAGGAATTGGCCATACAAGATGGGCTACTCATGGACAACCAACTGAATTAAATGCGCACCCACATTTAGGTGAATATTCTTATGTAGTACATAATGGAATTATAGAAAATTACAAAGAGTTAAAAGAAGAATTAATCGAAAATGGACATAAATTTGTATCACAAACTGATACTGAAGTTATTGTTCATTTATTTGAATATTATAATAATAAATTTGAAGATACAACAAAATCATTTCATTCAACAATCGCAAGATTAGAAGGTGCTTTTTCAATCCTTCTAATCACAAAAGTAGACCCTGAAAAAATATTCTTTTTCAAGCATGGTTCTCCTTTAATAGTAGCAAATGGAAATGAAAAAGAAGAAGTTTTATTCTCTTCTTCTGATGCTCCATTAATTGGTTTAGCAAATGATGTAGTTTATTTAGAAGATGGAGTTGGTGGAATAGCAAGTGCTTCTGGCATTGAATTTTTTAGTGATAATTATTCATGGGCTACACTTCCAACTTCAAAACAATTTGCACAAAAAGATGGTTTCAGATTCTTTATGGAAAAAGAAATTTATGAACAAAGTGATGTTGTTAGTGATTGTATGCTTGGTCGACTTAATGATGAAGAGATTTTATTTGATGAAATAGATAAATCACTAATAGATGGAATTAATGAAATTAAAATCTGTGCTTGTGGTACTTCATATCACTCAGGATTGACAGCTTCATATCTTTTTGAAAGATTATCAAAAATCAAATGTAATGTAGAAATTGCAAGTGAATTTAGATATAAAGATCCATTGTTAACTAAAGATACTTTGTTTATTGTAATAAGTCAAAGTGGTGAAACAGCCGATACTCTTGAAGCTTTAAAAATGGCAAAAGCAGCAGGTCTTAAATCACTTGTTGTTTGTAATGTTGATAACTCTTCAATGACAAGAACAGCTGATGCATCGATTTTAACAAGAGCTGGAATTGAAAAAGGTGTTGCTTCAACAAAAGCATTTACAACACAAACTGTTGTATTATGGATGTTAGCACTTTATTTTGGAAAAGCAAAAAATGTTATAGAAAATGATAAATTACAAAGTGAACTTCAAGCATTACGTGAAGTTCCAAAGTCTTTAGTTATTGATGATAAAATTCATGAAAAAACTAAGAGACTTTCTAAAAGGTACCTACATGGTCATGGTTTCTTCTTTATTGGTCGGGATGTATTTTTCCCACTAGCATTAGAAGGAGCTTTAAAGCTTAAAGAAATTTCATATTTACATGCAGAAGGTTATCCTGCAGGTGAAATGAAGCACGGTCCAATTGCATTAGCTGATCCTGAGTTGTTCACTATTGCACTTATGCCTGAAAATTTACTTTATGATAAAATAAAATCGAACGTTGAAGAACTAAGTGCTAGAGATAGTACTATTTGTTCTATATCACCACTTGAATTTGATTTAAGTGATGACTTTATTAAAACTGCGAAAACTGATCATTATATGTTAGAATTTTTTGAAATGTTAATAGCTTTACAGTTATTATCTATGGAAATATCAGTTAGATTAGGAAATGATGTTGATATGCCAAGAAACTTGGCAAAATCAGTAACAGTAGAATAAAATTCAGCTTGCTGCTGTATTTGTTATTTTTTAAGCAGCAAAATTGTAATTAAAAATAATGGAAAACAAAAATGGAAAACCTCAAAGGAAAACAAAAATGGAAAACAAGAAAGAATACTTATTTACTTCAGAAGTAGTAAGCCCAGGACACCCAGATAAATGTGCAGATATTATTGCGGATACTATTGTTGATAAATTAATTATTGAAGATAAAAACAGCAGAGTTGCATCTGAAGTTTTTGTAGCAGGGAAAAATGTTGTAATTGGTGGAGAAGTTAAATCAACTTGCCAATTAAGTGATGAAGATTATGAAAAATTAGTTAAAAATGCTTTGGCAAAAATTGGTTACGACGGAAAGTCAAGCTTTACAAAAGAGCAGTGTTTACATCCTGATGATGTAAATGTTCAAGTTTTATTAAACCAACAAAGCCCAGATATTTCTCAAGGTGTTGATCAAACAACTGGAGATATTGGTGCTGGAGATCAAGGTATTATGTTTGGTTTCGCATCAACAGAAACTGCTGATTATATGCCAGCAGCTATTTCATATGCGAGAATGTTAAGTGATAAAGTTTATAATTATGCTTTAAACCATAATCATAAATTAGGTGTTGATATTAAAACACAAGTTACAGTAGATTACGGTTCAAAAGAAAATTTTGAAAATTGTAAACCACAAAAAATTCATACAATTGTAGTTTCAGCTCCTTCTGTTGAAGCTATGGATATTAAAGATGTTAGAGAATTAATTCAAGGTTTAATTGATGATGCAGGACTTCCAACAGATATGTATGACAAAGAAAATACAATTATTCATATTAACCCTACAGGAAGATATGTATCTCACTCATCATTACATGATAGTGGATTAACAGGAAGAAAACTTATAGTAGATTCTTTTGGAGGTTACTCGCCAATTGGTGGAGGAGCTCAAAGTTCAAAAGATTATACAAAAGTTGATAGATCTGGATTATATGCAGCTAGATGGTTAGCTAAACATATCGTTGCAGCAGGACTTGCAGGTAAAGCTGTAGTTCAAATATCTTATGCGATTGGAGTTGCACGTCCAACTTCTGTTTCAGTTGATACAATGGGTACATATACTAAAGTAAATGATGATGAATTATCTTCATTTGTAATGAACAATTTCTCTTTAACTCCAAAATGGATTACAGATAAATTTGCATTAGATAAACCTAGTGCTGAAACTTTCCTATACGCTGATGTTGCAGCACGTGGACAAGTTGGTCAAAGTGATTACCCTTGGGAAAAACTAGACGAATTAGAAAAATTTAAAAATTTATAAAATTGAATAAAAGGATTTAGTATGGATTTAAAAAACTTATTTAGCAAAATATCATTTGATAGCGATTCAAAAGAACAAGCTACAAAAAAAGATGCTCCATCTCACTGGATTAAATGTCCAGAATGTAGCGCTTTAATGTTCTTTAAAGAGGTTGAAAATCAAGATAATATATGTCCTAAGTGTAATTTTCATATGAGAATTGGTGCTAAAAGAAGAATTGAGATTTTAACAGATCAAAGTACATTTGTTGAATATGATGAAGATTTAAGACCAAACGATCCTTTGAAATTTGTAGATAAAACATCTTATAAAAAAAGAGTAGAAGTAGCTGAAAAGAAAACAGGAAGAACATCTTCTGTTGTAAGTGGTGAATGTGAAATAGATGGTACAGGTGTACAAATTGTAGTATTTGATTTCTCATTTATGGGTGGTTCTTTAGGTTCTGTTGAAGGTGAAAAAATTGTACGAGCTGTAAACAGAGCATTAGAAAAACATCAAGGTTTAATAATCGTTTCTGCTTCTGGAGGGGCACGAATGCAAGAATCAACATTTGCTTTAATGCAAATGGCTAAAACTTCAGCCGCTTTAAAAAGATTAGACCATGCTAAACTACCTTATATTTCAATTTTAACAGACCCTACAATGGGTGGTGTTTCTGCATCATTTGCATTTTTAGGTGATATTATTATGGCAGAACCAGGTGCATTAATTGGTTTTGCAGGTCAAAGAGTTATTAAACAAACTATTGGAGCTGATTTACCTGAAGGTTTTCAGCGAGCTGAATTCTTACTAGAAAAAGGTTCAATTGATATGGTTGTAAATAGAGCTGATATGAAACAAACATTATCTGATTTATTAACAATGTTCCAAAAAGAGAAAATAGCTAACTAAATGCTAAGTAATTTTGAAGAAGCTTTAGGTTTTAAACTTGAAGCTTCTAACCTCTTATATGTTTTATGTGATTATGAAACACTTCTTAAAAAAAATATTTCTATTAAACAATTTATAGACCTTTGTAAAAATAAAAATGTTAAATTAATTCAATATCGAGATAAAATCTCTTCTTTAAATAAACAAAAAGAGAATTTAATTCTTTTAAAAGAGAATTTGGATGTACCAATATTGATTAATGACAAAATTGAATTAATTGAATTTTGTGATGGTTTACATTTAGGTCAAGAAGATTTTGAAAAAATACATAGTGATAAAAAAATAGCAGTTAAATTAATTAGAAAAAAAATAAATAATAAGCTTTTAGGTTTATCAACACATAATGAATTTGAAATATTAGAAGCAAATGAATTAAATATAGATATGATTGGATTAGGTGCTTATAAAAGTACAAATACAAAAGAAGTTGATAGTTTATTAGGTGAGAATATTATTTATTTAGCAAAAATTTCAAAATATCCTGTTTGTGCAATAGGTGGTGTTAAGATAAATGATAAAATAAAAAATATAACTTTTAATGTTGTAGGAAGCGGATTTTATGAAAATTAATATTTACTCAATTGTTAAACCTTCAAAAGACCAATTTGATGAGCTAATTAAAGAATTTATTAAAATGTCTTCAAAATATGCAAAAGTTGAAGTACATTATATTTTTAATAAAACAATTGCAAAAGCTCAAACAATAGGTGAAAAAGAGGCCAAGCAGTCATATAGTGACACTTATGAACCCTTATTAAAAGGTTATAATATTGCTTTAGATGTTTTAGGAAAAAAAATAGACTCATATTCTTTTTCTAAAATATTAGATGGAAAAAGCGAAATAAATTTTTTTATTGGTGGTGCATTTGGCTTCCAGAGAGAATTTCTAAATAAATGTGATAGTATAATTACTTTAAGTGATTTAACAATGGCACATAAAATAGCTAATGTTGTTTTGGCTGAACAGATTTTTAGAGGACTTTGTATCAAAAATAACCATCCATATCATAAATAATTTATCAATTTTTTTGTATAATGGCAAAATTTTAAATTTAAAGGTATAATGTGGCTAACGCAAAACAAATTGAAGAGTTAAAATTAATTTTATTAGAAAGAAAAGAATTAATTATTAGTAATATACAAGGAAGTCGAGAGAGTATTGACTCTTTGAAAAATTCTGAATGTAAAGATGATTTTGATTATGCAGAAATATCAAGTGATAGTTTTAAAGAAGGAATTATTGCAAATCAACAAGTTAAAGAATTAGAAGAAATTGAAGAAGCATTAAAAAGAGTTCAAAATGGGTCTTATGGAGTTTGTGATATGTGTGATGAATCAATTGCAATTGGAAGACTAAGAGCTAAACCATTTGCAAAGTTTTGTACACCTTGTAGAGAGATTTACGAAGTAGAAAAATAGAATTAAGGATTTGATTATGGGTTTTAAAAAATATATTGTTTTTTCAGTATTGTTTATTGGTGTAATATACGGATATACGTTTAGTTTAGAGCTAGAGGATTATAAAGTTACAATTCTTGATATCTCATTACTTTTACCAGTAGCAGTTTGGATTATATTTCCACTAGTTGTTTTATTTGTTGCAACAGTATTCCATATTTTATTCTATGGTTTAATTAACGCATTTAAACAAAGAGCTGTAAATAAAGATAAAGAAACAATGATTACTTTAATTAAATCTAATCTATTAGAGAAGAATCCTCCAAAAAGATTTAAAACAAAAGCATTTAAAGAATTATCGGCTGTTCTTTCGCAGTTCAAATTAAATGTTCAAGATGAGAGATTTTCATCTACAGATACTGAATTGAATAATTTAATTGCAAATATACAAGACATTAATTCAGGAAAACATGTGACTGATAAATCATTAAAATTAAATGAAGTATCTCAATTAGCAAATCAAAACTTGATTAATAAAGTTAATGCTCAACCTGATTTTGCAGTTGATGTTCTAAAAAAAGTAGAAAATTATGCTCCTAATGTTATTAGAAAATCGTTTATTAATGTAATAAATGAAAAATCAATGACAACAATTAAGAAGTTATACAAAAATGTAAAACTTGATAAAGAGCTTGCACGATTATTATTTGAAAAAGATGCTGCTAATAATGAGTTTGGATTTTCTTCAGAAGAGATTTCAAAAATAGTAAAAGATTTAGACTATACAATTGAAGACTATTTAGCACTTGCTAGAAATTATGAATCTATTTTAAAACCAGATCAAATTATTGCATTATTTGAAAAACTAAGTGCAGAAATTGATGCATCAACTCCAGCATATTTACATGTATTATTTGAATATGAAATGATTGAAAAAGTTAGAGAAATTGTTGACGCAACTCCTGATAGTGAATATAGATCGTTTAAGGCACTTTTAGATTTAAAAGATGCTGGTAAACATTATGATTTAGAATCGATCTCTTACAAATAATGAAAAAAAAGATTGATTTTAGCCAACCCTTAATGGTATTGGCACCACTTGCTGGTTATACTGACTTACCCTTTAGATCTGTAGTAAAAAAATTTGGTGCAGATATTACAATTTCTGAAATGATTTCTTCAAATGCATTAGTTTACAAATCAGAAAAAACATTTAAAATGATTGAGAAATCACCTAGTGAAGATCCTTATATTGTACAAATTGCAGGGAATACTCCTGAGTTAGTTCGTGATGCAGTTTTGATGTTAAACGATATTGATGGAATTGATGGAATTGATTTAAACTGTGGGTGTCCAGCACCTAAAGTATTTTCACACGGTTCTGGATCAAATCTTTTAGGTGATTTAAATAAACTTGAGAGTATTTTATCAACAGTAAAAAAATACTCAACAAAACAATATACATCTGCAAAAGTAAGAATTGGTGTAAATGAAAAAATACCAGTTGATATTGCAAAAGCAGTTGAAGCTTGTGGTGTAGATTTTGTATCGGTTCATGGAAGAACTAGAGCTGGAAAATATAAAGCTCCTGTTGATTATGATGCGATTAAAGCAATGAAAGAAGCTGTAAATATTCCTGTAATTGCTAATGGTGATATTAAAGATTATGCAAAAGCAAAAGAAGTATTAGAATATACAAAAGCTGATGGTGTTATGATAGGTCGAGGTGCAATTGGTAGACCTTGGATATTTCATCAGTTAAAAGAACAGATTGAAGACAAAGATATTTCTGAAGCTTTAAAAAAACAAATTGTATTAGAACATTTTGATGCAACACTGAATTTTCATGGTCAACATGGAACTGTAATGTTTAGAAAATTATTACATTCTTACTCAAAAGGTTACACAGGAGCTAATGAATTTAGAGATATCATCAACGGAATCTCTGATGCTTCTGTAATGAGAGACATGATAGAAAGCTTTTTCGACCCTTCTTAATATTACTTACATAGTATTTTAGATAAAATATCTAACTTTTTATAAAATAATTTAATTTTATATACATAAATAAAAAGGAAATATTTGTCTGAATACTATTTTGAATTAACAATTAATCCAAACAAAAATTACGAACTTTTTTTAGATTTACTTACATCTTTAACAAACAATGCAATAGAAGAGCTAAATGGCACTTTAATAGCAAGAAGTGAAGAAGATTTAAGTGATGTTGAGGAAGGTATTATACAATTTGCAAAAGCTTTAAATATTGAATGTGTTACATCTCATGAAAAAAAAGAAAATATAGATTGGATAAAACGATATCAAGAATCTGTTAAATCAGTTGAGATTGGTAATTTTTACATACGCCCATCATGGGAAGAAAAAAGAAACAATAAAATTGACATTATAATTGATCCTGCTTTATCTTTTGGTTCAGGACATCATGAAACTACTTCTTCTTGTATTGAATCTATTGATAAATATGTGATTGAAAAATCTAATGTTTTAGATGTAGGAACAGGAAGTGGTATTTTAGCAATAGCAGCAGCAAAAAAACTTTGTACTGTTGATATTTGTGATACTGATGATGTTTGTATAAAAGATACAGCAAGCAATTTTGAATTAAATGAAGTAAGCTTTAATGATTCATGGATTGGCTCAGCTAATAAAGCAAAGAAGAAATATGATGTAGTTATAGCAAATATTGTTGCTGATGTTTTAGCAATGATTTCAAAAGATTTAAAAAACTGTTTAAATGATAATGGTATATTAATAATTTCAGGTATTTTAGATAAACACATTGATAGAGTGTTAAACAAATTTAAAGACTTAGAGCAATTAGAACTTATTCATAAAAATGAATGGGTTACAGTTGTATTTAAAAACAATTAGGAGTTTTAATTTATGAACGATAAACAAGATAATAACAATAATGGTGGAAATAATAACAATTTTTTTAATAATAACCCACTATTAGTTTTTGTAATTTTTTCAATAGTTACAATTTTTGCTTTTAAAGCATTATTCCCTGAAGATCAAATGGGAAATGGTACAAATAATGGTGTTACACCATTTAATAGTCAATCTAAGAATCAAAATATTCCATATTCTGATTTAAAGAAGTTAATTACTTCAGGAAAAATTGAATACGTTGGTATTGGAAATACTCAAATTAGAGCAGTTTCAAAATCAGGTACTGGTCAAGTTATAACATATACAGCTAGAAGAGTTATTCCTGATGAAACATTAGTACCTGCTTTAGAAAAAAGTGGAATTAATTATGGTGGAATTAATGAAGAAAATATTTTAGCTGATATTTTATTTGGATGGGTTTTACCTATTTTCATTTTCGTAGGTATTTGGATGTTTATTGCAAAAAGAATGTCAAAATCTATGGGTGGAGGAGGCGGAGGCCTTCTAGGAATTGGATCATCTAAAAAAATGATTAATTCTGAAAAACCAAACGTTAAATTTGATGATATGGCTGGAAATAAAGAAGCCAAAGAAGAAGTTCAAGAAGTTGTTGAATTTTTAAGAAATCCAGATAGATATGTAAAACTTGGAGCTCAAATTCCTAAAGGTGTTCTTTTAGTTGGACCTCCTGGAACTGGTAAAACCTTGCTTGCTAAAGCAGTTGCTGGTGAAGCTGATGTTGAGTTCTTATCTGTATCTGGTTCTGCATTTATTGAAATGTTTGTAGGAGTTGGAGCATCTAGAGTTAGAGATTTATTTGAACAAGCTAAAAAAGTTGCACCTGCAATTATCTTTATAGATGAAATTGATGCAATTGGTAAATCAAGAGCAAGTGGTGGACCAATGGGTGGTAATGATGAAAGAGAACAAACTTTAAATCAATTATTAGCTGAAATGGACGGATTTGCTACTGATGAAGCTCCTGTTATAGTTCTTGCTGCTACAAATAGACCTGAAGTATTAGATCCTGCTCTTTTAAGACCAGGAAGATTTGATAGACAAGTATTAGTTGATAAACCTGATTTTGAAGGTAGAAAAGAAATTCTTGCTGTTCATATTAAAGGTGTTACTGTTGGTGGAGATGTTGATTTAGTTGAAGTTGCTAAAATGACAGCTGGACTTGCGGGTGCAGATTTAGCAAATATCATTAATGAAGCTGCTTTATTAGCAGGACGAGCTAATAAAGAAAAAGTAACATATGAAGATTTTAAAGAAGCAGTTGAAAGACAAATTGCTGGTTTAGAGAAAAAATCTAGAAGAATATCTCCAAAAGAGAGAAAAATTGTAGCTTACCATGAATCAGGGCATGCAGTTATGGCTGAGATTACTAAAGGTGCTAATAAAGTAAATAAAGTTTCTATTGTGCCTCGTGGAATGGCAGCTTTAGGATATACACTTAATACTCCTGAAGAGAATAAGTACTTAATGCAAAAGCATGAGCTTATGGCTGAAGTTGATGTTCTTTTAGGTGGACGTGCTGCTGAAGAAGTATTTATTGGTGAAATATCAACTGGTGCTGGAAATGATTTAGAAAGAGCTACTGATATTATTAAATCTATGGCTACTATTTATGGTATGAGTGATGTTGCTGGACTTATGGTTTTAGAAAAAAGACAAAACCAATTCTTAGGTGGACAAACACAAAAAGATTTCTCTGATGATATGGCTAAAAATTTAGATGAACATGTTAAAACTGTACTTAATGAAAGATATGCAGCTGTATTACAATCTTTAAGAGAAAATGATGATGCAATAGAAGAAATGACTGCAGAATTATTAGAAATTGAAGTAATTTCAGGAGCAAGAGTTCGAGAAATTATTAAAGCAAATGGTGGAAGTGTATTTGAAGAAGAAGACTTACACTCAGATGCACTATCTAAAGA
>CALKDR010000016.1 GCA_938084175.1 uncultured Campylobacterales bacterium | reverse complement strand
ACAAAGATGACAAGCAGCAAGTAAAAGTTCATTTACTTCATTATCTGGAGTTGGAGTACATACAACTATTTCTTCAACACCTGCAACAATTGCTGGAATTGCGTTCATTAAAAGTGAACTTGGATATGCTGCTTTTCCACCAGGAATATAAAGTCCAGCTCTATCAACTGCAGATACTTTCTGACCTAAAATTGTTCCATTTGATTCGAAATCAATCCAAGATTTTGGAAGTTGCTTTTCATGATATTTTTTAATTCTATCGTATGCAGTATGAAGTGCTTGCTTTAATTTTTCATCAATATTATTGTAAGCCTTTTCCATATCAGAAGTTGAGATTAAAAGTTCATTATCATCTTTAACTTCCCAATTATCAAACTTTGAAATATGTCTTTTTAAAGCTTCGTTACCTTCTTCAACAATTTCATCTATTATTCCTGTAACAATTGATGAAACACCTTTTATATCACTTTTAGCACGTGCAAGTATTCCATCAAACTCTTCTTTAAAATTTTTATCATTTGTATTTATTATTTTCATTTAAATTTGTCCTAATATCTCTTCAACTATATCTTTTAAATCTTTTTTTTCCACATCAACAACAATGTCTGAAACTCTTTCATAATCACTTATTCTTGAGTCATAAAGCTTTGTTGCTTCATCTAAATTTTGTAAAAGTGGTCTTTTTTTCAACTTTTTTTCTGCATTTTCACATGCATTAATTCTGTCTAGAATACCTTGAAAAGAAGACTTTAAATATACTATTTTCCCAATATTGTTTATATTTTCTTGTTTATAAAAACCACCACCAGTTGAAATAATCGTATTTGATACGTTTTCTTCCAACCATTTAGATGTTTTCTTTTCTAAATTTCTAAAATATGGTTCACCTTCAATTTTAAATATCTTTTTTATTTTTCGATTTTCCATACTCTCTATTAAATCATCAGTATCAATTGCAAACATAGTAGATTTATTTACTAATCCTCTTGCAATTGTACCCTTACCAACACCCATAAAACCTATTAATATTATATTGTTCTTTTTCATAGTTTTTGATTATATCTAAACTTATTTAAATTTACAGAGGAGTTAAAAGTATATCAAGAATCGAATTTATATTTATATCTTTGCATCATTGAAATATTACCTAATAATCCGCCTTGATGTATGTATAAAATATTGTTTTCTTCATCACTTAAGTATTTTGATACGCACAACCAGCCTAAAGAATCATAAAGCAAATCGAACTCAATATCTGTTTGCATTTTAAGCTTTTTATGAATTTGGTAAAACTCTTTATAAAGTTTCCCAAAATGGTATTTTTTTTCCATTTGTAAAATTGTTGGATGATTCTGTGATTCTAAGTGATTAAATTGTTTTTTTAAATATTCACTGTCTCCTACACAAGCACAGGTTAACACTTCAAAAGGTAAATATTTTTGTAAATACAATGCGGTTGTTCCAGTTCCTGAAGGTAAAAAAACTTTTAAATCCTCTTGTTTTGTTTTTTCTGCCCATTCAATAATTTCATCTGCTAATATTTTTATTCCAAATTTGGCTTCTTCTAATGCTCCGCCTTCAGGAATAAAAAGAGTTTCTTTTTCAAATTCTAAAGGAACTTCAAGTTCTTTGATATTCATACCATTTTCTAAAGCACCTTTATAATTTCCAATAGGATTTTCTTTTATATATGAAGCAATATGATCAACATAGTAATCAAACTTCCAGTTTCTTATTTTACAAAGGCAAGAAAGTGAATACATTGCATTTGATTGGCAAGAACCATGAGATACAACTTTTTTAACATCTTTAAACTCATTTTCCAAAAAAAAGTAAAACTTTCTAGCTTTATTTCCTGAAAAATCTTTGTGTAATAAATCATCTCTTTTTATAAAAAACTTTTGATTATTAAATGTAATTTCTTGTGTTGGTGAATTTGTATAAGTCATAGAAAATTGTACCATCTATTAACAAAAGTTTTGTACAATAAGAAAAAAAATTATGAGGTTTTTATGACATTAATGGATTATATTGACAAAGGTGGAATAATAGTTTATATTCTAATTGCTCTAAACGCTATTGGTTTTACGATTATAATTTGGAAATTTTTCACACTACCACGAAAAAATGCAATGATTGAAAAAATCAGAAATAAAACAGATTTAAATAGCAATTCAACAATATTTTCACAAATAGAGTATGAAGTTAAAAAACTTGAATCAGGTTTGACACTAATTAAAAATATTGCAACAATTGCACCATTATTAGGACTTTTAGGAACTGTATTTGGAGTATATAAATCTTTTGAAGCAATTACAAAAAGTGGTTTAGGTGATCCAACTGTTTTCTCAAATGGTATTGCAATTGCACTTATTACAACAATAGCAGGTCTTATTGTAGCAATACCTCATCATATTGCATATAATCATTTTATTTCAATGCTTGATGCAATTGAACTAAAAGCAAAAAAAGAAATTGTTGGTTCTTAAAGTATGAAAAGAAGAGAAGCCTTAGGATTAGATTTAACACCAATTATAGATGTGGTGTTTATTTTATTAATTTTTTTTATTGTAAGTTCAGTTTTTAAAAAAGATGAATTAGCATTGATTTTAGATTTACCAAGTTCTAGTGCAAAAGAAATGCAAGTAGATAAGAATCAAGTATTTATAGAACTTAGTGCTGATAATTTAGCTATTAAAGGAATTAAAGTATCTTTTGAATCATTAGAAGATAATTTAAAAGCAATTGAAAATAAAAATAAATCTGTCATTGTTAGAATTGATAAAAAAGTAGAATATCAAAGAGTTATAAAAGTTTTGGATTTACTTCAAAAATATGATTTAACAAATCTAGCATTAATTACAAATGAAGAGAAAAAGTAGAAAGAAACTCTCTACTTTTCTTCTTGGCTTAATTGATTATATTCTTCATCTGTGAATATTCTAGAAACGGTAATAAACTGATAACCTAAGTCTATTTCTAAAGAAAATGAATTACCAAAAGCACCTTTTTCTTCTTTTACATCAACAGTAATATGTGAATGTTTAAAATATTCAAATTGGTCTTTATCAATAAAAAACTCAACTCCACATAACTCACCTAATTTAATATTTCTACTTGGTACATAAAAATCGCTTTTAGCATAACACATGGGAGCCGTTCCATCACAGCAACCGCCACTTTGATTAAATACTAATTCACCATTTTCTTCTTTTAACCGCTCTACTACAGCTGCTGCTGCAGGAGTTATTGATACTCTTTCAATACTCATGTTGAGTCCTTTTATATATTATAGCATGCAAAAAAAAATGCATAGAAGAAAATCTTCTATGCATTTATATTAACTATTTGGCTTTTAGGCTTTTGGCCTAAAAGAAACCTAATGCATCTTTTGAGTAAGATGTTAAGATATTTTTTGTATGTCTGTAAGAGTTTAACATCATCATATGTGTTTCTCTACCAATTCCTGATTTTTTATATCCACCAAATGATGCATGTGATGGGTACATATGGTAACAATTCACCCATACACGACCAGCTTCAATTCCTCTTGAGAATTTATGTAATTGATGTGCATCTCTTGACCATATTCCAGAACCTAGTCCATAAATAGTGTCATTTGCAATTTCAAGTGCTTCTTCTTCTGTTTTAAAAGTAGTAACTGCTAAAACTGGTCCAAAAATTTCTTCTTGGAAGATTCTCATCTTATTGTGACCTTTGAAGATAGTTGGTTGAATATAGTTTCCATTAGGGAAAGTTTTATTATCATAAGCATCTCCACCAATTAAACACTCAGCACCCTCTTCTTTACCAATCTTGATATAAGAAAGAATCTTCTCTTTTTGAGAAACTGAACACTGTGCACCCATTTTAGTTGTTGCATCTAATGGATTCTCTTGAGAAATAGCTGCAACTCTCTCTAAACATCTTTTCATAAATGGCTCATAAATTGATTCTTGAATTAATGCTCTACTTGGAGCTGTACATACTTCACCACTGTTAAATGCGAATAATACTAAACCTTCAATTGCTTTATCAAAGAATTCATCATCTTTATCCATAATTGATTCCATAAAGATGTTTGGAGATTTACCACCAAGTTCTAATGTAGAAGGAATAATATTTTCAGTTGCATATTGCATAATTAATTGACCAGTTGTTGTTTCACCTGT
>CALKDR010000015.1 GCA_938084175.1 uncultured Campylobacterales bacterium | reverse complement strand
ATATCTTTAAAATCATTTCTCTACTAAATCATATAAAGCTTGAATTTCTTCTGCCCAAATATCTTCATTAATTGTTTCTAAAACAAGTGGAATATCATCCATCCTATTATCATTCATTATAAATTTAAAAGCATCCCAGCCAATTTTTCCATGTCCTAAAGAATCGTGTCTATCAACTCTTGAACCTAAATCTGGTTTAGAATCATTTATATGCATTCCCATTAAATATTCACGCCCTACAATAGAGTCAAATTCTTGCCATGTTTTATCATAAGCTTCTTTTGTCCTAATATCATAACCAGCCGTAAACATATGACAAGTGTCAATACATACGCCAATTCTACTTTTATCTTCAATTTTATCAATTATATGTGCTAAGTGTTCAAACTTATAGCCTAAATTAGAGCCTTGTCCTGCTGTATTTTCAATTACTAACTTTATATCTGTATTTGATGTGGCATCTATTGCTCTATTTAAAGATTCAGAAATATTATCCAAACATTCATCTTCTGTTATTTTTCTAAGATGTGAACCGGGATGAAAATTAAGTCTATCAAGTTTTAAAATTTCACATCTTTTTAATTCATGAATAAAACCATCAAGAGATTTTTCTCTATTTTCTAACACAGGATGCCCTAAATTAATAAGATAAGAATCATGAGGAAGAATATGCTTTGTTTGAACTCCCGATATTTCTAATTCCTCAAACCACTTATCAATAACTTTTGTTTCTAAGTCTTTTGCTTTCCACTGTCTTTGATTTTTTACAAATAAGGCAAATGCTTTTGCCCCTATTGCTTTTGCATTTATTGGTGCATTAAAAACTCCACCACTCGCACTTACATGTGCTCCAACATATTTCATAGTATTTCCTGTCATTTTGATTTTTCTTATATTACAGTTATTCTTCTTAGTATAAAAATAATTCAACAACAACTATAAATTTTTAGTATTATTATTATAACAAATGATTATTTTATCTCATTTTCTGTTACATAATTACTAAGTATTAATGATTTTACAAAAAATGGATGCTATTATTATTGCCAAATGGAATATTATTGATAGAATAAAAAATATAAAAAGGAAGAGCATTTATGGAAAAAGTTGTAATAATTGGTGGTGGATACTCTGGAATATATGCACTACAAGAATTAGCAAAAAATAAAAACATACAAATAACCCTGATAGATAAACATACGTTTCATAACTTACAGCCCGAAGTTTATGACTTAATCGCAAATAAATCTAATATTGCAGATGTAACTATTGATTTGACTACTTTGTGCATGGGAATAAAGCATGACTATGTTGAGTATAAAAATCTAAAGGTACGTAGAATTGACAAAGAAACAAAGAAGATATATACAGAAGAGAAAGAAATTGTTTCTTATGATTATTTAGTGATGGCTGCAGGAACAAGAACCTTCTTCCCTCCACAAATTCCAGGACTAAATAATGCTCACGATATTAAAAAACTTCACTGGGCGATGTTCTTTAAACAAAGTTTTGAGAATCAACTTTTTAATAAAATTAGTGATGAAGCAAAACAATGTGATGACACTCATATTGTAGTTGTAGGAGCTGGATTATCTGGTGTTGAAATTGCTGCTGAAATGGCATACAACTCTAAAATGTTTTTTAAACGTGGTAATTTTTCATGCGATAACTTAAAAATTTCACTTGTAAGTAGTTCAGATACTATTCTTCCTGGATTAAGCCCTAAGCTTATTAGTATGTCTCATAAAAGATTAAAATCATTAGGAATTAATGTAATTACAAATACAAAACTACAAAAGTGCAACGATGATCATTTAGAATTATCAAATGGTACTAAAATTTATCATTCATTTATTATATTTACAGGAGGAGTTGAGGCTTCGACAATCACATCAGATTTAAACGTAGAAAAAAATGGAAGAGGTCAAATTTACGTAAATGAATATTTACAAGCAGATGGACATGAAAACATTTTTGCTGTTGGTGATATGGCTGAGATTAAAAATAAAAAAGGCGAAGTAATGCCCCCAAATGTTACAATTGCTAGAATTAGTGGGACATGTGCTGGTAAAAATATTTTAAGACATATAAGCAAGAAAAAATTACTTGCTTGTAATCCAAAACTAGAAGGTGTTTTAATAGCCCTTGGTGGTAAATATGCAGCTGGAAATCTTTATGATTTAGTTAATGTAGAGGGTAGAATTGCTTATGAAATTAAAAAATATGTGTTTTCTTCATATAGAAAACCTTTATTAAAAATAATTAAAGCTGGTTATAAAAAATTGAAAAAACTTTAATTTATAACTCTAAATAAAGAAGAGAAATTAATCTCTTCTAATCTTAATCAGAATATTATTCTCTATATCTTTATGTATAACTTCTTTTTGATTTTTATCAAATAAGTTTTTCAAAAATGGCTCGTCATAAGATTCATTTAAATTCTCTTTATTAAATGTCTTTAAATCCTGGCACTTAAAGGTACTTTTACAGATTTTGTTTTCATATATTTTCATATCTAAAACTATAGTTCCAGCTGAAAATATTTGAACTTGAGTATATTTATCATACTTATTTATAAAACCTTTATCATAAAACTTCATTTTTGGAGTTTTAATCAATATGCTAGCACTTGAACTTTGAAGTATTTGTTTTGTTGTACAGCCAGAAAATAAAAGTATTGAAGTAAAAGTTAATAAAAAAAATATATTATTTTTGATCTATAATCCTTTGTTTTAAAATATTTTACTATAATATAAATAAATTATAAAATTAAAGGTCATTTTTTGTTAGTTCATATTTGCTGTGCGGTTGATAGTCACTACTTTTTAGAAAGAGTCCAAGAAGATTATCCAGAAGAAACATTGGTGGGATTTTTCTATGATCCTAATATTCATCCATATAGTGAATATAGGCTTAGATATTTGGATGTAGAATACTCATGTCAAAAACTAGGTATTGAACTTATAGAGGGGCCATACAATCTAGAAGAATGGCTTAAAAAAGTTAAAGGAATGGAGCATCTTCCTGAAAAAGGCGATAGATGTACAGTTTGTTATGATGATAGACTTGATAATACAGTTGCTAAAGCCAAAGAATTAGGTCATGATAAATTTACCACAACTCTTTTAATTTCTCCTAAAAAATCTCAAGAAAAACTAGATATAATAGGACATAATCTAGAAAAACTACATGGTATTGAGTTTATTTATAAAGATTACAAAGCGGGAAATGGTGCAGAAATCCAAGGAAAAAAAGTAAAAGAAAATTCTTTATATAGACAAAACTATTGTGGCTGCTTATTTGGTTTATCCGCACAAAGAGAAGCCCAAGACAAAATTATGGATGAAATGTTTAATCCTATTTCAAATCAAGTTTTACCTGAATCAATTGAAGAAAGACTTGAACTTTATAAAAAAAGAAATGAGCTTGAAACAAGTGGCGAAAAATACAAAATAGTAAAACATAGATTCTTAAACTACAGACTATTTTCAGCAAAAGTTAAAGTAGCTAAACAAGTAGTATCCTCATATGTTTTACCTTACTCACAGATAAACAGAAACAAAACAAATGGTAGAATAGAATATGAGAAAAATGGAATAAATTATTTAAACAGAGATGAATTGAAAATCATAAATATAGAGAAATTTAATACTCTTGCAAATACAAACTATTCAAATGTGAAAGAACTTATGTATTCACCTCCAATTTTTGAAGAAGAGTTAAAAGTAAGAAATCAAATAATAAAAAGTGCTTTTAATCTTAGTGCTATAATAGTTTTGGATGAAATTATTGATGCAAAGTATGAAATAGAATTAGATGCTCAAACATATGATGATGTAAGAGAAGAAATAATATGAAACTTCTAGTAAGTGCTATGGAAACATCCTCAAATATTCATTTAAGAGAGTTAAAAAAACACTTATCAAATGATATAGAATTCGTAGGTGTTTTTGATAAAGAGTTAGGAAAACCTCTTTATGACTTAACTACTCTAGCAATTATGGGTATTGTAGATGCTTTAAAAAAATTGAGATTTTTCTTTAAACTTCGAGATGAATTAGTACTTGCGGCAAAAGACTGTGATAAAGTTTTATTAATGGATTCATCAGGGTTTAATCTTCCACTTGCAAAAAAATTAAAAGCAACTTATCCTAAAAAAGAAATTATCTACTACATTTTACCACAAGCTTGGGCTTGGAAGCCAAAACGTGTAAAAAAACTTGAACAATATTGTACAAAATTATGCTCAATAATTCCTTTTGAAAAAGAAATATATAATAACAAAGAAAAAATTATTTATGTGGGTCATCCTCTTTTAGATGAAATCTCAGCATTTAAAAAAGACTTGACTTCAAGCAAAAAAATTGCATTTATGCCAGGAAGTAGAAAAACAGAAATTAAAAATCATATGCCAATTTTTAGAGAACTTGCAAAAAAGATTCCAAATAAAGAACATATTTTAATAATTCCAGCAAAATTTGATAAAAAGTATATTGAAAAAAACTATGGTGATATTTCAGATTTTACAATATCAATACAAGCACATAAAACTCTTCAAGATTCAGAGTATGCTTTCATATGCTCAGGAACTGCTACTCTTGAAGCTGCACTAATTGGAACACCTTTTACTCTTTCATATATTGCTAAAAAAATTGATTATTTTATTGGTTCAAGGTTTGTAAAACTCAATTTTGTTGGACTTGCAAATATTTTTTTCGAAAAAATGGGAAAAAATCAGATTCACAAAGAATTTCTTCAAGAAGAAGTAAGCGTTGAAAACTTGTTAAATGATTATAATACAATGGATAAAAAATTATTTTTTGAAAAATCACAAATCTTAAGAAAATACTTGAAAAACGGAAGTTCCCAAAATGTAGCAGGTATAATTCAAAACTAATAATCATTTAGATAAAATAATATCACTATAAAAATACTTAGGATTGTTAATGTTAGACATAAATGAAATTCAAGAAATACTACCTCACAGATACCCTTTTTTATTAGTTGATAGAATCACTGATATGACAAAAGGTGAAAGTATCTTAGGTTACAAAAATATATCAATTAGTGAACCGGCTTTCATGGGACATTTTCCTGGTCACCCTATTTATCCAGGTGTACTTATTTTAGAAGGTATGGCACAAGCAGGTGGAATATTAGCTCTAAAAAGCAATGATTTAACAAATGAAGAGCTTAAAAATAAAGTTATATATTTTATGAGTATAGATAAAGCTAAATTTAGAACTCCTGTTAAACCAGGCGATAAACTGGATTATAAAATCGAGATTTTAAAACTAAAAGGTAACATAATTGTACTTGATGGAAAAGCCTATGTTGATGATAAAATCGTTGCACAAGCTGAGTTAAAAGCTATGGTAGTGGATAAATAGGTCTTCGCATGAATAATATCCATAAAACTGCAATAATTGAAGAAGGTGCAAAATTAGGTGATAATATTTCTATAGGTGCTTTTACTATTATTGGAAGTAATGTATCAATTGGTGATGGAACTGTTGTAGATTCTCATACTGTTATTGAAGGGAAAACTACAATAGGAAAGAATAATCATATTTTTTCTCATGCAGCAATTGGAACAATACCTCAAGATCTTAAGTTTAATGGCGAAGATGTTGAACTAATTATTGGAGACAATAATAAAATTAGAGAATATACACTATTTAATCCGGGAACAATTGGTGGTGGATCAATAACTAAAATTGGTGACAATAATTTATTTATGGGTTACACTCATGTTGCACATGATGTAATAATTGGAAATAATTGCATATTTGCAAACTGTGCTACTTTAGCAGGACATGTTGAAATTGATGACTTTGTAGTTGTTGGTGGTCTAACGCCAGTACATCAGTTCTGTAAAATTGGTACTCACTCGATGATTGCAGGTGGATCAGTGGTAACTCAAGATATTCCTCCATACTGTTTAGCAGAAGGAAATCGAGCTGTCCTTAGAGGTCTTAATTTAAATGGATTAAGAAGAAGATTTAAAGATAGAACAGATATTAATGCAATTAAAAGTGCATATAAAGCATTATTTGAATCTAGTAATCCATTAGCAGATATTGGTAATGAATTACTACAAGAAAGTGAAAATATACATGTAAAAGAATTAGCAAGCTTTGTAGTAAATACAAAACGTGGTATTCCTTACAATAGAAAATAGATAATTAGGTAGAAAATGAGCAAAATTATATGTGACTTTTGTGGAGCAAGTGACTCTAAAGATAATCCAGTAATTGCAGGAGACAATGCTTCAATTTGTAAAGCTTGTGTAACTGCAGCAAATGATATTATGAGTGGTAATCTTCCTACAGAAGATAATAACGAACAAGAAAATACAAGTACAAATGAAGAAATAGTATTAAGAACTCCTGCTCAATTAAAAGCGATTTTAGATGAGTATGTAATTGGTCAAGATACAGCTAAAAAAGTCTTATCGGTTGCAGTGTATAATCACTACAAAAGAATATTTAGACATCATGAAATAAATGATGATACTGAATTAAATAAATCAAATGTTTTATTAATAGGACCAACAGGTTCTGGTAAAACATTATTAGCTCAGACTATTTCAAAATATCTTGATGTTCCTTTAGCAATTGCGGATGCAACATCTTTAACAGAAGCTGGATACGTTGGTGATGATGTTGAAAATGTTGTAACAAGATTAGTTCAAGCAGCAGGTGGGGATATTGAAAAGGCACAAAGAGGTATAATTTTTATTGATGAAGTTGATAAAGTAGCAAGGATGAGTGAGAATAGATCAATTACTAGAGATGTCTCAGGAGAAGGTGTACAACAAGCTTTACTTAAAATCGTTGAAGGTGCTACAGTAAATGTTCCTGCTAAAGGGGGAAGAAAACACCCTGGACAAGATGCACTTCAAGTTGATACTACAAACATATTATTTATATGTGGTGGAGCTTTTGATGGTTTAGAAGATATTATAAAGAAAAAAGAAGGTGCTAATGTTTTAGGTTTTAATCATGAAGCAAAAAGTAAAAAAGACGATAAAGAAGTAATTTCAAAAGTAGAAACAGACGACTTAGTTAAATATGGATTAATTCCTGAATTAATAGGACGTCTTCATATGCTTGCAACATTAAATGAAATTACAGAAGATGATATGGTTCATATTTTAACTGAACCTAAAAATGCCTTAATTAAACAATATATTAAACTTTTTGAAATGGATGATGTAACACTTAAATTTGAAAAAGCTGCCTTAAAAGAACTTGCGAAACTTGCGATTGAAAGAAGAACAGGTGCCCGAGGATTAAGATCTATTATAGAAGATATTATGCTTAATATCATGTTTGACTTACCAGATTATAAAAATAAGACTATAACTATAACAAAAGATGTGGTTTTAAAGCTAGAAGAACCAAAAGTTGCATAAAAAGGATAAAACATGTTTTTAGATAAATTAATTGGACTATTCTCAAGTGATATGGCTATTGACTTGGGAACTGCAAATACAATCGTTTCAGTAAAAGGAAAAGGAATCATTATAAATGAACCATCTGTTGTTGCTGTTCAAAATGATAAGTATGGTAGAGATAAAATATTAGCAGTAGGACAAGAAGCTAAACAAATGATAGGAAAAACTCCTTTAAATATCCAAGCAGTTCGTCCTATGCAAGATGGAGTTATTGCTGATTTTGAAATGACTGAAAGAATGATTAGATATTTCATTGAAAAAGCACATTCAAGAAAATCTTTTATTCGTCCAAGAATTATAATATGTATCCCATATGGAATTACACAAGTTGAAAGAAAAGCTGTTGAAGAATCCGCAATAAGTGCAGGAGCAAGAGAAGTATTCTTAGTAGAAGAACCTATGGCAGCTGCAATTGGTGCTGGAATTCCTGTATCAGATCCTTCAGGTTATGTTGTTGTTGATATTGGTGGAGGAACAACTGAAATAGGTGTAACTTCACTTGGAGGACTTGTACTCTCAAAGTCAATAAAAGTTGCTGGTGATAAGTTTGATAAATCAATTATTGAACATGTAAGACAAAACTTCAATCTATATATTGGTGAAAGAACTGCTGAAAATATAAAGATTGAAATAGGAACTGCTATTAAACTTGATACTGAGCTAAAAATCAAAGTTAAAGGTAGAGATAATTCTGGTCTACTTTCAACTATTGAGTTAGGTAGTGAAGGTGTTAGATCTGCGATTAAAGAACCTCTTAAAGAAATAGTTTCTGCAGTACGTTCAGTGTTAGAAGAAATGCCGCCTGATTTAGCTGGAGATGTTGTTGATAATGGTGTTATATTAACAGGTGGTGGTGCTTTAATTAGAGGTATAGACACTTATTTAGAAGACATTATTAAACTTCCAGTTAAAGTGGCTGAAGATCCATTGTTAGCAGTTGCTTATGGAACTAGTGCAGTATTAGATGAGGATGCTTTACTTAAATTAATTACAAATGCGTAAATTCTTATTTATTATTCTTTTTTTGATAGTTAGCTTATTATATCTTTTTGATGCAGATAAGCTAATTGTCAAGAAATTTACTTTTTTTAATGATTTAAAATTATCATATATAAATAAAGTAATTGGAATATCTACAAGTATAGAAAAATATTTTAATCAAGCAAGTAGTATAGAAAAACTGCGAACTGAAAATGATGAGTTAAAAGAGTATAAAATTCTTTATACTGCAACCCAAAAACAACTTGACATAATAAAAGAATTTATAAGTACAAATGATTCAAATCAAAGTAAGCCCAATATTAATTTAGCAAAAGTATTATCATACATAAACTTTAATGACTTTACAAAAGTATGGTTGGACCAAGAAAAAGAAGATGAGTCTATTTTAGGTCTTATAACAGAAGAATATGCAGCAGGTATTGTTGTAAAAGAAAATGGTAAATCTGTAGCCTTATTAAATGGAAATAAAGAATGTTCTTATGCAGTTTTCATAGGTGAAGATAAAGTTCCAGGTATAGTTACATCCTCAAAAGATGGAAAAAATTTGACTATACAGTATATTCCTATTTGGGCTGAAATTAAAATAGGTGATGAAGTTATAACTTCAGGAATGGATAATATTTTTTTTGAAGGACTAAAAGTTGGTAGAATTTCAGAAGAAGGCAAACGTCCAGATATGCAAACTGCAATAGTAAAACCTTATGCAAATGTATTAAAGAAAAAGTACTTTTATACATATAAACACTATTCATATGACAAAAAAGAAACTCTTATTGATAAATAAAAGTTACTAATAGTTTGCCATAATTTTATCTACGTCATCCCATGACATTTTCGAATCATTACTACTTTTAAACATATTATAAACATATCGAGCAAACATATCAGTTTCTAAATTAACTTTAGTGCCTACAGTATAATTTTTAAATAATGAATTTTTAATTGTATAAGGAATAATTGTAAGCCTAAAAGAATCTTTTAAAACTTCGTTTACAGTTAAAGACACACCATCAACAGTAATTGATCCTTTTGGTATTATAAATTTCGTGTATTCACATGGTAAAGAGATAAAAAAATCTGTTGAATTTCCATTATTTTTAATTTTATAGATTGTTCCTAAACAGTCTACATGACCTTGAACTACATGACCTTCAAATCTATCACCAACCATCATAGCAGGCTCTATATGTACTTCGTTTTTATAGTTTTCCATCGCTAAAATACTTTGAGATTCTGGAGAAATTTCTACTGTAAATGTATCTTTTGTAACTTTTACAGCAGTTAAACAAGCTCCATTAATTGCAATTGAATCACCAATTTTAGGGTTATATTTTGCTTTTAATGTTAATAAACTGCTATTCAAACTTACAACTTTTGCCATTTCTCTAATCAGACCTGTAAACACTTAAAAAACCTTTTGATATAATTTAGGTATAATATCTAAATTATGTTAAGAAGCTAATTTTAACATTAATCTATAATCTGTTTTTGAAAATTCAAATAATAATAAATACTAAAAATATAAATAAACTATAAAAAAGAACTACTTGATTAAAAAATTTGAAGTAAGTGTTTTAAAAGGAAAAAAATGAAATACGATATTATCGTAGTTGGTGGTGGACATGCAGGAATTGAAGCATCATTAGCAGCTGCTAGAATGGGGAAAAATACTTTATTAATTACTATGTTAGTTGAACAAATAGGTGCAGCTTCTTGTAATCCTGCAGTTGGAGGTTTAGCTAAAGGACATTTAGTAAGAGAACTAGATGCCCTTGGTGGAGAGATGGGTCTTTGTACAGATGCAACGGGTATCCAATTTAGAATATTAAATGCATCAAAAGGTGCAGCTGTTCAAGGAAGCAGAGCACAAATTGATATGGATAAATATAGAGAATATATGAGAAAAGTTTGTCATAATACTCCTAATTTAGAAGTCTATCAAGATGAAGTTTCAACACTACTTGTTAAAGATGTAAATGAAGTTTATGGTGTAAAAACAAAACTTGGAGAAGAGTTTGAATCTTCAAAAGTGATTATTACAACTGGAACATTTATGAAAGGTCTTATTCATATTGGTGAAAGTACTTATGATGCAGGACGAGCATGGGAATTACCATCTTCTACTCTATCAACTCAATTAAAAGAATTAGGACTAAATGTAGGAAGATTAAAAACAGGAACACCTGCAAGAATTGATGGAAAATCAATAAATTTTGATGACATGGATGCTCACGGAGGAGATGTTCAACCTTCACCTTTTTCATTTAGAACAGATAAATCAAATTTTAATCCAACTCAATACCCATGTTATATAACATATACAAATATAAGTACACATGACAAAATTAGATCAAATTTTGATAGAGCTCCATTATTTACAGGACAAATTCAAGGTAGTGGACCACGATATTGTCCAAGTATTGAAGATAAGGTAAATAGGTTTAGTGAACGAGATAGACACCAATTGTTTTTAGAACCACAAACTTCAATGTGTACAGAGTATTATATTAATGGTCTTTCGACTTCTCTTCCTATTGATGTTCAAAAAGAAATGATTCACTCAATTTCTGGACTTGAAAATGCGAAAATTATTAGATATGGATATGCAATAGAATATGATTATGTTGATCCAACTGAATTAAAACATACCTTAGAAACTAAAAAAGTTAAAAACCTTTACAACGCAGGACAAATCAATGCAACTACTGGATACGAAGAAGCTGCATCACAAGGTTTGATGGCAGGAATTAATGCATGCTTAGCAATTGATGGGAAAGAGCCTTTTATCCTACGTAGAGATGAAGGATATATAGGAGTTTTAATTGACGATTTAGTTACAAAAGGTACTACAGAACCTTATAGAATGTTTACTTCACGCGCTGAGTATAGATTATTATTAAGAGAAGAAAATGCTGATTTAAGATTATCAAAATATGGTCATGATTTAGGACTAATAGATAATGATACTATGCTAAAAGTCGAACACAAGAGAAAAATTTTAAATGATGCTATAAAATTTATGTCAAGTGAATGGTTTACATCAAAGAAAGAAAATCTAGAATTATTAGAATCAATTGGTGAAGATAAAATTAGAGATAGATCACTTCTAATTGATATTGTAGGAAGAAATACAGTTGATAATGAAAAATTTGATAAGTTAGTTCCAGGTTTGGCACAAACTGAAAATTATTTGAAAGAGCAAATAATTATAGAAGCTAAGTACTACAGATATATTCAAAAACAACAAAAACAAATAGATAAAATGAAAAAAATGTTGAAATTAAAAATTCCAGAAAATTTTGACTTTAAAGGAATTGCAGGCTTATCAAATGAAGTTGTTGAAAAACTTGAAAAATTCAAACCACCTACATTGTTTAATGCCAGTGAAATATCAGGAATTACACCTTCTGCTATTGATATTATACATTTAAATATCAATTTAAAACAGCAACAAGAAAAAAAAGGTAACTAGATGCAAGTTTATTTATATTCAAAAAGTGGTCATGCTATTGGGCTTGAAGCTACAAAAAGATGTGCAGCAATCGCAAATAAATTAAAAGATCTTGACCCAATCTTATGTACTAGTGATTTTAGAGCAGGTGCATTTGCAAAAGACTTATTAGGTATAAAAAAATATGTAAATATTGATGTAGTAAGAAATCTTTATAATATTATGGAAAAAAGAGATATTTTAATATATGATACAGACGAAACGAATGAATTTATGAAAAATGATATGAAAGAATTTTGTACACTTTTGTACTCTGTTCAAAATGATATTTCTAAAATAGTAGTAGATGAAACAATTTATAAAAAAATAGATAATCCATCAATTGAAAAACTTATGTTTTTCGGAGATGATGATTATAATAATTTATTCTTAGAAAATATAAAAAAAGCGAATCCTTTAAATATCGATCTTTTGATGGGTCATTATTTCTTTTTAGGTAATGAGAAAGTATTTAAAAACTTTTTTAATAATATTATTGATGAAGAAGAATACGTTGAAACTATTCAGAATACAAAATATCTTTTAACAGCCTCACTTCAAACTGCTTTAGAATCTATTAACTGCGGGAATAAACCTGTTCTATTTAAAAGAGAAGATAAGATTTATGATGAAGAATTAATAAATGATTTAAATATACCATGTATTAACTCAAATGACTTTAATGAAATTGTTAAAGATTTTGAAAAAATAACTAAAAACTATCCTGAAATTAAAAACTTTCAAAATGTATATTTAGAAGATATTGTAACTAAGATAAAAATAGAAATTGATGAATATAAAAAACTCATAGGATGTTGAATTACATATTATTATAATTTTAGCTTATAATATTTTTATGTTAATTATAAGCTAAATTTATATATAATATGTAAAATTAAACACAAGGGTTTTTAATGAAAGAAAAAAATAAGTTTTTAGATAAGATTCCTTATAGAATAAAAAGATATTATGGGTATGTAATTGCAACAGTTATATCACTTTCACTTCCATTTATCACAATTGGTGGTAACCATATATTTTTATTATCATTTGACAAAAAACAACTTCACTTATTAGGTACCGCTTTTGATATGCAAGAGCTTTATTTAATGCCTTTTTTATTAATGCTTTTATTCTTAGGAATATTTGCAGCTACTTCACTAGGTGGTCGTGCATGGTGTGGTTGGGCATGTCCTCAAACAATTTTTAGAGTTATTTATAGAGACTTAATTGAAACAAAACTATTGGGACTTAGAAGAATTAAAAACAAACAAAAAGATCCAGATTATTCAAAGCCTAAAAATGCTTTGAAAAGAGTAATTGCTATCTTAATATGGTCAGCTTTAGCACTTCTAGCAGCTTCAAACTTTTTATGGTATTTTGTTCCTCCAGAAGATTTTTTCACTTATTTACAAGACCCTACAGAACATATGGTATTAATTGGTTTTGTTTTAGGAATTGCTGCATTTATTATTTATGATGCAATTTGGCTAAAAGAAGATTTCTGTATTTATATTTGTCCTTATTCAAGGGTACAATCTGTTTTATATGATGATGATACATACCAAGCTATTTATTCTACAAATAGGGGTGGAGAGATTTATAATGGTGATAAAGAAAAAATAATATTCAAAGCAAAAGATTTACCAGTTGATACAAATGAATGTACGACGTGTGAAGCATGTGTTACTGTATGTCCTACACATATTGATATTAGAAAAGGTACTCAACTTGAATGTATTAATTGTTTAGAATGTGTTGATGCATGTACGACTGTAATGGGAAAACTTGGAAAACCATCACTTGTTCAATGGTCAAGTACAAATACAATTAAAAAAGATATCCCAACAAAAATTTTTAGGAGACAAACTATTATGTATGGTGTTGCACTGCTTATAGTTGTTGCACTTTTAATTGTAATGGGTGGGAAAAAAGAGTACATGCTATTAAATGTAAATAAAACCACTCAATTATATAAAGTAAAAGAAAATAATATAGTTACTAATAATTTCTTACTACTTTTTCAAAATACTGAATCAAAAAAATTAACATTTGATATAGAAGTAATAAATCATCCTGAAATCAAAATTAAAAGATTTAAGCCTTTTACATTAAGTCCTGGAAAAATGGCTAAAAAAGTTTTAATTTTAGAAACAAATAAAATTTTAGTTAACGATGCTACTAAAGATACTCCAATCACAGTAACATTAAAAGCTTATGCAAAAGAAAACCCAGAAAAGGTTACAGTATTTAGAAAAGCTGTATTCATTTATCCTAGAATTGATAAATTAAAATAATTATACGTAAGACAAGTTTATAAATTATAAACTTGTCTTACTTCTTAAATAAAAATACATCTTGCTTAACTTATCTATCAACAAAAACTAGCTACAATCGCGAATATAATTATTAATTAATTTCATTGGAGTATTTTAAAATGACTAAATTCATCTTCGTAACAGGTGGGGTTCTAAGTTCTTTAGGAAAAGGAATCACTGCAGCATCAATTGCAACAATATTAAAACAATCTGGATTTAAAGTATCAATGCTTAAAATTGACCCATACTTAAATGTAGATCCAGGAACTATGAGTCCATTAGAACATGGAGAAGTTTTTGTAACAGCAGATGGAGCAGAAACAGATTTAGATTTAGGAAACTACGAAAGATTTATTGATACAACTTTAACTGCACAAAATAACTTTACTACAGGTCAAGTTTATCAAAGTGTTATTAAAAGAGAAAGAGAAGGCGGATATTTAGGTAAAACTATTCAAGTAATCCCTCATGTAGTTGATGAAATTAAAGGTAGAATATATGCAGCAGCTGAAGGTCATGAGTTTTTAATAGTTGAACTTGGAGGAACTGTAGGAGATATTGAAGGTTTACCATTTATGGAATCAATTAGAGCAATTAGACATGAGCTTCCAAAAACAAATACAATGAATATTCATGTAACATTAATTCCTTATATAGCTGCTGCTGGCGAACTTAAAACAAAACCAACACAACATTCTGTACAAGAATTAAGAAGAATTGGTATAACTCCACATATGCTAGTTTGTAGAACAGAAAAACCCTTACCAAAAAATCTAAAAGATAAACTTGCAATGTCATGTGATATTGATAGAAATGCTGTAATAGAAGCAGGTGATGCGCAATCAATTTATCAAGTGCCATTACATTTTATCAAAGAAGGTATCATTAATCCTTTATCTGAGCACTTTAATATAAAAGTAAAACCAAATATGGAAAAATGGGATACTTTGGTTAAAAATATTTTAGTACCTAAAGATGAATTAACTATTGCATTTGTTGGTAAATATTTAGAATTAAAAGAATCATATAAATCATTAACAGAAGCACTAATTCATAGTGGTGCACATCTAAATACAAAAGTAAATATCCACTGGTGTGATAGTGAAAAAATTGAAGTACATGGAGCTTATGATATTATTGGAAACTCTGATGCAGTTCTTGTTGCTGGTGGTTTTGGTCACCGAGGTGTTGAAGGTAAGCTTGAAGCAATTAAATATGCTAGAGAAAATAAAATACCATATTTAGGTATTTGTCTTGGTATGCAGTTGGCTGTTATTGAATTTGCCAGAAATGTACTAGGTCTAGAAGATGCAAACTCAATTGAATTTGATACACAAACTCCTAACCCATTAATTTACTTAATTGACGAATTCATGGACCAAAGTGGACAGAAGCAATTAAGAACTCACAAATCACCAATGGGTGGAACTATGAGATTAGGTGAGTATCCATTTGAACCATTAAAAGGAACTAATCTTCAAAAAGCTTATGGAAATGAAGACATCTATAATGAAAGACACAGACATAGATATGAAGCAAATCCAAAATATAAAGAAGCTTTAGAACAAGCTGGAATGATTATTTCTGGACAATCAAATGGCTTAATAGAAGCAGTAGAAATAAAAGATCATCCATGGTTTGTAGGTGTTCAATTCCATCCTGAATTTACTTCACATTTAGAAACTCCAAATCCTATTATCTTTGAATTTGTAAAACAGGCAAATAAAAAAGCTTAATGTCAAAAGTTACAAAAAGTAGACTTTTTGAACTACTCTCTGCAAGACACGCAAATAATCTTTATTCACGTCTTGCAGATATTCCAACTCCAAATAATTTTAAAGATATTCACAAAGCAACTTCAAGAATCAAAACTGCTATCTTAAAGAATGAAACTATTACAATAGTAGGAGATTATGATGTAGATGGTGTAGTTTCTACAACAATTATGGTGGACTTCTTTCAAAAAATAAATGTGAAAATAAACTATATAATTCCAAATAGATTTCAGCATGGATATGGCTTATCTCCTAAAATTGTAGATATGATTGATTCAGGTTTAGTTATTACTGTGGATAATGGGATATCAGCAGTTCCAGCTGCTTTAAAACTAAAAGAAAAAGGTATTGATTTAATTATCACAGATCATCATACTGTTGGAAAAGAAGTACCTTATGCATATGCGATTGTTAATCCCAAACAAGAAGACTGTAACTTTGAGTTCAAAGATATTTGTGGAGCTCAAGTTGCTTGGTATTTATGTGCATCAATTAAAAAAGAATTAAATTTTGATGTCAATATGACTGATTTTTTAGATTTACTTTGTGTTGCAATTATTGCAGATATTATGCCAATGACCGCACTTAACTATACACTAGTAAAACAAGGACTAAAAAAAATTAAAACATCTCCAAGAGAGGCTTTTAAGAAATTAAATGAAGTTATTTCTAAACAAAACTTGGTTTCAGATGATATTGGTTTTTTTATAGCTCCAAAAATTAATAGTGCGGGAAGAATGCAAGATGCAAGTACAGCTTTAGAATTTTTACTTTCAAAAAACTCTTTTCAAGCAAATCAATCCTTACAAGAGTTAGAAGAATTAAATATCTATAGAAAAACACTACAAGAAGAGATTACAAAAAGAGCTCAAAGTAAATCATCAAAAGAAGATAATGCTGTTATTGTATGGGGTGAAGATTGGCATGAAGGAGTTATTGGAATCGTTGCATCAAAACTATCAAACTCTTTTAAAAAACCTGCATTTATATTTTCTGTAAATAATGGAATTGCTAAAGGAAGTGCAAGAGCGAATGCAAATATTAATCTTCATACAATCATTTCAAAAGCAGCTCCTTTATTATTAGGATTTGGGGGACATAAAAATGCTGCTGGATTATCTTTAAAAGAAGAGAATTTACAAGATTTTAAAAACTTGATAAATCAAGAACTAGAGGATTTTAAAGATGATCTACATATTGACCCCGTAACTTTAGGTGAATTAGATGTAGCATCAGTTGATATAGAATTTTTAGATATTATTGATAAGTTTGAACCCTATGGGCTAGAAAACTATAAACCAATATTTAGAATATCAAAAGTCTCTCTTCTAAAAAGTAATCTAATAGGAAAAGACAAAAATCATATGAAACTTACATTAAAATCAGAAGGTGTTGTGTTTGAAGCAATAAAATTTAATGACTCAAATATTAATCTACCTAATAGTTTTGATTTAATTGTCTCTGTAAATAAAAATGAATTCAGAGGAGTCATTACTCCTCAATTTTTAATTCAAGAGCTAATAAAATAAAAGATTTAGCATTAGTATTAAGTGGTGGTGGAGCAAGAGGTGCATTCCATTTAGGATTTCTACATTTTTGTGAAGAAAATAATATAGAAATAAAAGCCTATAGTGGATCATCAATTGGAAGTCTTATTGCATGTTCACATGCAAGTGGAATAAATGCAAAAGAACAATTAAAAATATTTACATCAAAAGATATAAAACAAGTTATAAAATTTAATTACTTTAAAAAAGGCTTATTTAGGATTAATACTTCTAGTACAATTTTAAAAGAATTATTACCTATTCAAAAAATACAAGATATCAAAAAACCTGTTTTTATTAATGCTTACGATATCAAAGAAAAAAAACTTCACTACTTTAACAAGGGAGATACAATAAGTTTGTGTATGGCATCAAGTGCTATAATTCCATTTTTTAAACCAGTTGAATATGAAAACATGTCTTTAATTGATGGAGGATTATTTGATAATATACCCATTAAACCATTTGAAAATCAAGGATATAATATTTTTTCAATTGATTTATTTCCTAGAACTAATAAATATTCTAAAAAAAGATTTAATCCAATAAAAAGTATTAAAAAAACTCTTCTTAAACAGCTTTATAAAAACCATAAATATTCAATTGAAAATACAAATTTTTATTTAGGAACTCAAGAATTATATAAATTCTCACTTTTCTCTTTTAAAGAAATAAATGAGTGCTTTAATTTAGGAGTAAAAGAAGCAAAAAAGTATTTTGAAACCATTTCTTAGATATACTAATAATTAAAAATACAAATAAATATTAAAGATTATATTATGTCAACAATACCACAATTTACGCATTTACACTTACATACTGAATACTCACTACTTGATGGTGCAAACAAAATTAAACCTCTTGCCAAAAAAGTAAAAGAGATGGGAATGAAATCAGTTGCTATGACTGATCATGGTAATCTTTTTGGAGCAATTGATTTTTATAATGCTATGAAAAAAGAAGGCATCAAACCAATTATAGGAATGGAAGCCTATATTCATAATAGTGAAGAAATTGGTGATAAAACGACAAGAAAAAGATTTCACTTATGTCTTTATGCAAAAAATCAAACTGGTTACAAAAATTTGATGTTTTTAAGTTCACAAGCTTACATGCATGGGTTTTACTATTATCCAAGAATAAATAAAAAATTATTACGTGAAAACTCGGAAGGGCTAGTTTGTTCAGCTGCGTGTTTACAAGGTGAGATAAACTGGCACTTAAATCTACAGAATGAAAGAAATGTGAAAAATGGTGCTAGAGGTTATGAAGGTGCAAAAGAAGCTGCTTTAGAATATAAGGAAATATTTGGTGATGATTTTTATTTAGAGATTATGAGACATGGTATTGGAGACCAACACTTTATAGATGATCAAATTCTAAAACTAGCACATGAATTAGATATAAAAGTAGTAGCTACTAATGATACTCATTACTTAAACCAAAAAGATGCAGATGCTCATGAAGCATTTATGTGTATTGCTATGAATAAACTTTACGATGATCCAAATAGATTAAGACATAGTGTTCATGAATTTTACTTAAAAAGTCCAGAACAGATTGCTAAGTTATATGCAGATATACCAGAAGCTGTTGCTGCCACACAAGAAATTGCAGATAAATGTAATCTAGAAATAAAATTGGGAGATCCAACACCTCCAAATTTTAAATTTACTCGTCAAAAAGCTGAAGTTCATAATTTAGTTCTACCTGAACCAGAACTTGAGTATTCTCTAGAAAATGACAAAATATTATTTATAGATGAGTGCTGGAGAGGATTAGAGAAAAGACTTAAAATTGTAGACCCTTCAAAACACAAAGAATATAAAGATAGACTTCAAGTTGAAATAGACATTATCAATAGTATGAAATTCCCTGGATATATGCTAATTGTTTGGGATTTTGTTATTGTTGCAAAACAGATGAAAATTCCAGTTGGTCCGGGTCGTGGTTCAGCTGCAGGGTCTCTTGTTGCCTTTTCTCTAGAAATTACCGATATAGATCCAATGCCTTATGGACTACTATTTGAGAGATTCTTAAACCCAGAAAGAATATCAATGCCAGATATTGATATGGACTTCTGTCAAGCTAGACGTGGGGAAATTATTGACTATGTTGTTGAACAATATGGACGAGCTAATGTTGCTCAAATTATTACTTTTGGTAAACTTCTTGCAAAAGGTGTAATTAGAGACGTTGCTAGAGTTCTCGATATGCCTTATTCCAGAGCTGATGCTATGGCCAAATTAATTCCTGATGAATTGGGAATTGATTTAACGAACTCATGGGAGAAAGAACCAAAAATAAAAGAACTATGTGAAGCTGATCCTCAAGCTGCACGTGTATGGGAATATGCAATTGCTCTTGAGGGCTTAAATAGAAATGCTGGAACTCATGCAGCAGGTGTTGTTATTTCAAATGAACCATTATGGAATAAAACTCCATTATTTAAACCCTCTGGTCTTGATACTCTTGCAACTCAATATAATGGTAAATACGTTGAAGATGTTGATTTAATTAAGTTTGACTTCTTAGGTCTTAAAACTCTTACTGTTATTGAAGAAGGTTTAAAACTTATTGAAAAAAGACATGGTAAAAGAATAGACTTCTTAACTGCTGATGTAAATGACAAAGGAGTCTATGATCTGATTCAAACAGGTAATACAATTGGACTATTCCAAATAGAATCAGATGGAATGCAAGACTTATGTAAAAGATTAAAACCTGACAATTTTGAAGATATTATTGCCGTACTTGCTTTATATAGACCTGGTCCTATGGAATCAGGGATGCTTGATGACTTTATTGATAGAAAACATGGTCGAGCTAAGATTGATTATTTTTATGATGAGTTTGATGCACCATTAAGACCAATTTTAGAGCCAACTTATGGTGTTATTGTTTACCAAGAACAAGTTATGCAAATTGTTCAAACAATTGGTGGTTTTAGTCTTGGGGGTGCAGACCTTGTAAGACGAGCCATGGGTAAAAAAATCAAAGAAGAAATGGATAAACTAAAAGGTGAATTTGCAGATGGTGGAGTTAAAAATGGTTATGTAAGAAGCCACTGTGAAGAGCTATTCGACTTAATTGTAAAGTTCGCTGGTTATGGATTTAATAAATCTCACTCAGCAGCTTACGCACTTGTTACTTTCTATACATCATATTTAAAAAGATACTACCCTTCGGAATTTATGGCAGCTTTACTAACTCTAGAAAAAGATAACACAGATAAGGTTGTAAAATATGTAGATGAAGTAAAAAGACTAGGATTAGACTTATTCCCACCTGATATTAATAAATCTGATCTTGTATTTTCTGCTACAACTTTAGAAGATAAAGAAGTTGTAATGTTTGGAATGGGTGCAGTCAAAGGTGCAGGAGATGTTGCTATTAAGTCAATTATTGAAGCTAGAGATGAAGGCGGAGATTTTACAGACCTTCCAGATTTTATTTCTAGAATTGATGGAAGTAAAGTCAATAAAAGAGTAATTGAATCTTTAACTAAAACAGGTGCTTTTGATAGCTTTGGGTATTCTAGACGAGCCATGCTAGAGCAAATTGAAAAGATATCTGAATGTGTTGCAAATTCTATGAAAGCAAAAAAAATGGCAACTGGTTCATTATTTGGTGATTCACAAGAACTTACAAAAATTGATATCCAATTAGAAGAACTTGAAGAATATGAAGCAAAAGAGATTTTAGAGTTTGAAAAAGCTTCGCTTGGGTTTTATGTTTCAGGACATCCACTTGATGAGTATAGAGAACAATTAGATCAAATAAAATACACTCTATCTTCACAAATTGATGAATTAGCAGATGGTTCGCAAGCTTTATTTGTTGGAAAAATAGAAAATATAGTAACAAAAATATCAAAAAAAGGTAACAAATTTGGTATTGCTTCAATAATGGACTTACATGGAAGCATTGAACTTTTATTATTTGAAGATAGAATTAAAGAGCTTGAAGATGATTTTGATTTAGATAAACCTATTGCGTTTAAGGTAAGAATTTCTAAAGATGAAAATTTTACAAGAATGAATATCATAAAAATTGAAGATTTAAAGGCTGCGAAAAAAGAAAAAATTAAAACTAAACAACAAGTAGCAATGGAACCACCTCTTACAATTGCCGTGCCTTATGAAAATCAAGATACTAACATTTTTAAACTTTTTGAAATAGTTGCAAATAATCAAGGAAAAAGAGAGTTGAAAATTCTAATTAAATCAAAATTAGCTGATATAGAATTAGAAAGTGGGTTTAAAGTAAACTCAAATATAGAAAAACTTATTCACCAAATTGAAGGAGCTTTTATAGTATCATGAAACAAATCTTATTAACAAATGACGATGGTTTTGATGCAATTGGATTAAAAGCATTAATAGAAGCATTAAAGCCTATTGCAAAAATAATAATAGTTGCACCTGCAAAAAATAAATCTGCTTGTGGCCATTCTCTAACTCTTGATAAACCACTAAAACTTGACAAGGTTGATGATGATTATTATAGAGTTGATGATGGAAGTCCTACTGATTGTGTTTTTATTTCTTTAAATAACTTATTTAAAGATGGGTATAAACCAGATTTAGTAATAAGTGGCATCAATATTGGTGCTAATATGGGAGAAGATATTACATACAGTGGTACAGCAGCTGCAGCAATGGAAGCAGTATTGCAAGGAATTCCTTCAATAGCTATATCACAAGTTTGTAAAAAAGGTTGTAAAGATATAAATAATGAATGGGATTTTGCACTTGCTAAACAAACAATTACATCTTTAGCAAGAAAAATACTAGAAAATAGCTTTCCATTAGAAGAAAGAAAGTTTTTAAATGTTAACATCCCACCAATAAAAGTAGATGAATGTAATGGCATTAGAATAACGAATGCTGGATATAGAGAATATGGAAATGACACGCATAGACATCATAATCCTAGAGGTGAGGAATTTTATTGGGTTGGTCTACATCCATTAATATGGAAAGAATCAAAAAATAAAACTTGTGATTTTGAAGCAATAAAAGCTAATTACATCTCAATAACACCAATAATGTTGGATTTAACTTCATATGAAGATATTGAAAATATGAATACTTGGTTAAATAATTAAAAGGAAAAATATGAATTTTACAGAAGCAATTGAATTAAATATAGATAAACTGGTAGGAACATTAAAAGATGAAGATCAGTTAGAGGAAACACTAAAAAAGAAATTTACTAAAAAAGAATTTAAAATTTTCGTAGCATTTTCAGAAGGTAAGTCTATAAATGAAGTAAAAACAATTGTTACTGATGATGAAGAAAGAATTAATGAAATTTATAAGACTGCTTGTAAAAAATTAAATCAAGAAAAAATCAAAAAAGAATTGGTTTTTTTTAAATAGAGTATATTAATACTCTATTTAAATAATCATTTTTATATCATTATGATTGCCTAAAATCTCAAATAGAGTTTTTCTGTCATCTTCATTGTGAACTAATAGTTCTAATGTATAGCTTTTAAATTTGCCATTGGAACTCGTTTTAGATTCAATAATAGTATGCTCTCTTTCAAGCACAACACCTTTAACAGTTTTCTTAATATTTATTCTTTCTAATACAACTAATTTATAAGTCCAATTACATGGATAATCAAGTTCTAATTTCTCTTTACTTAAATCTATCATTTATTATTTATTTCCTTTTAAAATCACCGCTTTTACCACCAGATTTATTCTCAAGTTGAACCTTCGAAATTACCATTGATTTATCAATTGCTTTAACCATATCATAGATAGTAAGAAGTCCAACAGATACACCTGTTAATGCTTCCATCTCAACACCTGTTTGTCCATTTAATTTAGCTGTTACAATTAATTTAAAACCAGGAAGTTCTGGTTTCTCTTCAATATCACAATTTATTCCAGTTAATAATAAAGGATGGCACATAGGTATTAATTCACTCGTTTTTTTAACGCCCATAATAGAAGCAATCACTGCCGTTTGAATTACAGGACCTTTTTTAGAAGTGTTATCAATGATTGCATTATAAGCATCAGAAGACATTGTAATTTGTCCACTTGCAATAGCTATTCTATAAGTTTCATTCTTGGCTGAAACATCAACCATTTTTGGTCTATTATTATCATCAATATGTGTTAATTCCATTAAATTGCCTTTCAATTAATCAATTATTATATTTAATTTTTAGTTAAATAAGAATTAAGTAAATTTTAAATATAATGCAAGTCTAAAATTTAAAAAGAAAGTGGGTGATTTTAGTGCCAGGCATTAAAGTTAAAGATAGTGAATCATTTGACGAAGCATACAGACGTTTTAAGAAACAATGTGATAGAAATCTTATTGTAACTGAAACAAGAGCTAGAAGATTTTTTGAACCAATGACAGAGATCAGAAAAAAACAAAAAATAAACGCTAGAAAGAAAATGCTTAAGAGATTATACATGCTTAGACGATACGAGTCTAGACTGTAAGATTCTTAATCTTCCAATAAAGGTCAATCGAAAGGTTGGCCTTTTTTTATATTTAAATATAAAACATAAAATCACTTCAGAATGTAACTTAATCTATTTGTATATCAATTAATATCTAATAATACTATAAAAATTTGT
>CALKDR010000014.1 GCA_938084175.1 uncultured Campylobacterales bacterium | reverse complement strand
AAGAGGCAATACCCAGTTCCATTCCGAACCTGGAAGTCAAGCTCTTCATCGCTGATAATACTGCAGGGTCCCCTTGTGGAAACGTAGGCCGCTGCCAGCTCTTGAGTATTTACACCAAAAGCTTAGCTTATTCAACTCTTCCGTTGTTTATGCTAAGCTTTTTTTTTAGCCTGCTTTTTCTCTTTATTCTTTTCTTTTATTGTTATATTTCGTTAAAAAACTAATGTCATAATACTTTTAAATATGATAAAATTTAAATTATATAAGATAAAAAGGAATTGATTTGATAAAAATCGCAATGATTGAGGATGATGTTGAATTAGCTGAAATATTAACAGAATATTTAAAGCAATTTAATATTGAAGTAAGTAATTATGAAGAACCTTTTTTAGCTCTTTCTTCGTTAAAGTTAATTTCATATGACTTAATAATACTAGATTTAACACTTCCTGGCATGGATGGTTTAGATGTATGTAAAGCTATTGTAAAAGATTTTGATATTCCAATTATCATTTCAAGTGCAAGAAGTGACATAACTGATAAAGTTACTGCTTTACAACTTGGAGCTGATGATTATTTACCAAAACCATATGATCCAAGAGAGCTTGAAATTAGAATTAAAACAATTTTACGAAGATTTAATCACACAAATATTCCTGAAGAGAAAATAAAGACTTTTAATCTAGATATTGATAAAAAAGAGATAACAAAAAATGATAAGTATGTTAAACTTACTGCTGCAGAGTTTGAGGTTTTATCTCTTCTTATTAAAAGAGAAGGCTTTGTAATTTCAAGAGAAGATATTTTTGATAATTCAGATTTATTAAATCAAGACTATGAGGGTTCAGGTTCTTTGGCTGTAATTATAAACAGAATTAGACAAAAAATTGAAGATAATCCAAAAGAGCCTAAGTATCTTTTTACAATTAGAGGAATGGGGTATAAATTTCATAATGAATAGACAATCAATATTTTTTACAATAACTGTTAGTTTTATTATTTCACTTATTTTAGTTGGTGCTAGTTTTGGGATTCTTATGACAGAGAATTATAAAGTGAAGGAAGCACAATTATTCCAAAAATATATACCAATTATAAAAGTAGTAATAAGAAAACACCATAAAGGTGGATTAGATCTTAAGTTTGCAAAGAGCTTAGAAAGTTCAAATTTTACTTTGTTTAATAAAATGGGGAAAATTAATGCAATTACATACAACCCCCAAACAAAAGTATTAATTGAAAGAAAAGATAAAAGAGCTAAAATTACATTTAGAATATTACAATTAAAAGATAATAACTATTTGTATATGAAAAGAAAAGGTAAAACAGTATTAATAAAAGATAACACTAGTGCTGAAGGTAATAGTCAAATTTATATTATCTTAGTTTTTGCAATAGTAATTATTACGATAATTTTAATGTATTTAATTACTATACGTAAATTAATGCCTTTAAAAATACTAAAAGATAAGGTAAAAACTTTAGGCGATGAAAATTTTGACTTTGATTGTTGTAAAAGTAATTCTAAAGATGAAGTTTCATTACTTGGAATAGAGTTTAAGCAAACTGCATTAAAATTAAAAAGTTTAAAAGAATCTAGAAACATTTTCATACGCAATATTATGCATGAGTTAAAAACACCAATTACAAAAGGTAATTTTTTAACTCAGTTAGAACAAAATGAAGAGAATAATGAAAAACTAAAATCTGTATTTACAAGACTAGAGTTATTGATAAATGAATTCGCTTCAATTGAAGAATTAATATCTTCAACAAAAAATATTGATAAGAAATTTTATTTTTTAGATGATGTAATTGATAATGCAAAAGATATATTAATGATTGAAGATGAATCTGTTATAAGCAAGTACGAAAATAAGAAAATTAATGTTAATTATAAACTATTTTCAATTGCGAGTAAAAACTTAATTGATAATGCAATTAAATATTCTAAAGATAAAAAGGTGATTATTTCTACTGAAGGTGAAAATATCATTTATGAAAATACTGGTGAAGAGCTAAAATTTGAACTAGAGGAGTATTTTGAACCTTTTTTTGCAAACGAAGATAAATCTAAAGATTCATTTGGATTGGGTTTATATATAGTTCATAATATTTTAAAAGCGAATGATTATACTTTAGAGTATGAATATAAAGATGGATTAAATAGATTCATTTGTAAAAAGGAAATAAAATCTACGATATAGCAATTATAGGTGCGGGAGCTAGTTCATTAATGCTAGCTTCTAAATTAGATAAAAAAAAATATAAAAACATATGTATTATTGATGCAAATCAAAAAGTTGGTCCAAAAATAAAAGTTTCAGGTGGAGCTAAATGTAATATTACAAATGAATTAGTTTCGAGTAAGAATTATTTAGGTGATAGAGCTTTTGTAAAAGAGATTTTATTAAAATATTCAAAAGATGATTTATTAAAGTTTTTAAATAAAAATGGTGTTAATCCAAAAATTAATCCAAAAATTGTGAAAGGAACTTATTTCTGTAATTCTTCTCAAGATGTAATTGATATGTTTCTTAAAATAACAACTCATGTAAAAAAATATTTAGCTACAAAAGTTTTAGATATTGAAAATATAAATAAAACTGATTTTTATAAGATTAAAACAAATAATCAGAGTATTGAAGCTAGAAAGGTAGTAATAGCTAGTGGAGCATTATCTTATCCTGTTTTAGGTGCTAGTTCTATTGCTTTTGATATTGCTTCTAAATATGGACATACAATTGAAAAACTAGAACCTGCACTTGTAGGTTTTACTGTACAAAAAGACCAATTCTGGTTTAAAAATTTATCAGGTGTTTCTACATTTGTAAATACTTTTGTTGAAGGAAATAAGTTTGAAGGTTCTTTTCTTTTTGCACATAAAGGGTGTTCTGGTCCTGTTATATTAACATCATCTTTATATTGGAAAAAAGGAAAATTAGCTATTGATTTTCTTCCTAATAAAAATATGGAAGATTTTTTCAAAAGCAATAAAAAAATATCTTCTATTCTTCCTCTTCCTAAAAGATTTATGGAAGAGTTTTTAAAATCTATAGATTTAGAAGACAAGGCTATTTCTTCTTTAAGAGCTGAAGAAAGAGAAAAATTATCAAGTTTAAAATACTATGAATTTTCACCTGCAGGAAACTTTGGATATACAAAAGCTGAAGTTACTCGTGGTGGAATTAGTACTGATGAAATAGATCATAACAGTTTCGAAAGTTTAAAACAAAAAGGTTTATATTTTATTGGTGAGTGTTTGAATATTACAGGTGAATTAGGTGGTTTTAATTTTCAAATTGCATTTGCTCAAGCTAATATATGTGCAAAAGAGCTGAATAAACTATGAAGAAAGTTATCCCTAAACATACACTTGCTACAATCACAAAAATATTATAAATTATATAATTAAAAAAGTTTGAAGGATTCAATTGAGAATTGCATTTATAGGGGACATTGTAGGTCGACCTGGACGAAAGATAATAAAAGAAAATTTATCAAAAATAAAAGAAGAATTTAATATAGATTTTGTAATTGCAAATGGTGAAAATGCTAGTCATGGTTTTGGTTTAACTATTAAAAACTGTGATGAATTACTAAAAATGGGTATTGATTTAATCACAGGTGGAAATCACTCTTTTGATAAAAAGAGAGAAATGATGGTTTTACTTGAAACAAAACCTGTTTTAAGACCTGATAATTATCCTCCTGGATTAGTAGGGTCTGGACTTAAAATATGTGATGTTCAAACTGCTAATGGTATAGAGAAACTAGCAGTCATAAATTTAATGGGTCAATATACAATGCCTACAGTTGAAAATCCTTTTAATTGGGCGAGAAAATTAGTTAATCAGTTACACGAAGATGGAATTAAAAGTATATTTATCGATTTTCATGCTGAAGTTACAAGTGAAAAAAGAATTATGCTTATGATGCTTCAAAATGAAGTTAGTATGATTTGTGGAACACATACACATGTAGGAACTGATGATTTACAAATATTTAATAATACAGCATATTTGACTGATATTGGACTTACTGGGTGTAGAGATAATGTAATAGGTATGGATAAAAAAATACCAATTCAAAAAGTAGTTACAGGATTAGGCGGACATTTTGAGGTTCCAAATTCATGTAAAACCATTCTTCAAATGATGGTAACGGATATAAATGAAGATGGTAAAGCAAAGGAATGTTTTAAAATTAAAAAGTTATGTAATAATTCTGAGCTTATTATTACAAAGGCAATGATTGATTAGTATTACTAATTCTTACGATTTATTATTATTTTTAAAAAATCAAGATTTAATAAATGAAGAAAATGAATATTGGTGGCCTAATAATAATAGCTTTGAAATTTTTATGGGAGCTATTTTAACACAAAATACTAAATGGATTAATGTTGAAAAGTCATTAGAAAACTTAAGAAAATTGAATATAAATTCACTTGAAAAACTATCGAGTATTAATCTTCAAGAATTGATTATAGCAATTACTCCAAGTGGCTTCAAAAATCAAAAATCTATTAGATTAATTACAATTGCAAAAAATATAATTGAAGAGTTTAATACTTTTGAAGAATTTTGCTTAAATGTTGATAGACAATGGCTTTTAACACAAAAAGGTATTGGTTTTGAAACTGCTGATGCAATACTTTGTTATTCATGTAAACAAGATTATATGGTAATAGATTCTTACACTAATAAGCTCTTAAAAAGATTTGGTTTTGAATTTGAAAGTTATGAACAATTACAAGAATGGTGTGAATTTGGTATTAATGAAAATTACGATAAGATTGTCGGATTATATAATTATGAAATCTCTTTAAATAAAATTTATTCACGATTTCATGGCAAAATTATCGAGTTTATGAAACGTAATCCAAAAGGTTAATTTAAATGATTATTATACCGCAAACAAAAGGTGGCGTAGGAAAATCTACGGTTGCTATACAAGTAATTACTCCTTATCTTTATAAAAAACATGGCAAAAAAATCACAAATATTGAAATTGATGATGAAAATAATGATTCTAAATCATTTACAAGAACTGAAATAGTAAATAAAAGAATGCTAGGTACTAATAAATTAACTGAATTATATTAAGTAGATACTTAGGTTCTACAGTTTGGGAAATGGCTTATAATAATACAGATTTTGCACAAAAAAGCTATAAAAGCAAAAGAATTAGGTGATATTGAAAGTGCAAGAAAATATTTATTTTTTAGAAAAATACAAAGAGATGCAAAAGATTATGTAATAAATGTACTAAATAAAATATTCTGTGACTTAGACACATGGATTGATATTAAAAAATGAGTGAAATGAGTTTTAAACAAGCAAAAGAGCTTGTTGAAAGGATGGAGTTTTCGGAGCTTGCACTTAAAAATGCTACAAAAGTTTTAGATGATTCATACAAAACTTTAGGAAAAGCTAGCGAAAATTTTGAACAAACTTTAAATAAACAAGAACAAGTCTTAGATAGACTTCCACACGCAGATAAGAAAATGTCTTTAATGTTTTTGGCTGTAGCAGTGAATATAGGTTTTATCCTAGGCCTTGTAATTGGAAAATATATACTATAAAATTTAAATTAGGAAGATATAATTATGAGTAAACAAGAAAAAATTGTTACGATGTTTAATGATATTGCTGGAACTTATGATGTTGCAAATAGAATTTTATCTATGGGAATTGATAAATCATGGAGAAATAAAGCTTGCAATTTAACATTTGATTTTTACGGAAAAAATAAAATACCAAAAATAGTTGATGTTGCTTGTGGTACTGGTGATATGATTCAACATTGGAAAAAAATAGCAAAAGAAAATAGTGTTGAAATAGAAAATATTGTGGGTATTGATCCTAGTGTTGGAATGATGGCAGAGGGTAAAAAGAAACTTCCAGAAGTTGAATTTATTGAAGCAGGTGCTGCTGATATGCCACTAGATAGTGATGGTACTGATATTATTTCTATTTCTTATGGAATTAGAAATGTAGTTCAACGTCAAGAAGCTTTTCATGAGTTTGCAAGAGTTCTAAAAAAAGATGGATTAGTTGTGATTTCTGAATTTACAAAAAATGAAAAAACAAACCCTTTAGATTATTTAACAGATTTTTATATGAATAAAATTCTACCTGTATTAGGTGGATTAATTTCAAGAAATAAAGAAGCATATACATATTTACCAAATTCAATTGATGAATTTTTAACTACAGATAATTTATGTAAAGAGTTGAAATTAGCTGGACTTGAACCTATTCATGTAAAAGCATTTTCTATGAATATTTCAACTTTAATTATTGCAAAAAAACTATAAAATTAAAATGAGATTTTATGAATTCACCAATTAACGTATCAACTTTAAATACACAAATAAAGTCTCTCCTTGAAACTACCTTCATCCAAGTTTATGTTGAAGGTGAGGTTTCTAATTTAACTTATCATAACTCGGGACATATTTATTTTTCAATAAAAGATCAAAGCTCTACAATATCTTGTGTAATGTTTAGAGGAAATACTAAATACTTAAAGTTTCAACTTGAAGTTGGTCAAAAAATTGTAATTACTGGAAATATAACGGTTTATGCTCCACGAGGAAACTATCAATTATTATGTAATAAAATTCAACCCGCTGGTCAAGGGGCTTTGGCTTTAGCTTATGAACAATTAAAAACAAAGCTTGAAGAAAAAGGATATTTTGAGGAAACAAGAAAAAAAAGTCTTCCTAAATATCCAAAGAAAATTGCATTAGTAACATCAGCTACTGGTGCCGCTATTGAAGATATGAAAAAAGTTGCATTACACCGTTGGCCTTTAGTAGAATTTATTTTAATTCCTACTTTAGTTCAAGGTGATGATGCTGCTAGTGATATTTCTAATTCAATTATCTACGCTGATACTTTATCTTGTGATATTATGATTGTAGGTCGAGGTGGTGGAAGTATTGAAGATTTATGGGCATTTAATGAAGAGATTGTAGCAAATGCAATTTATGAAGCTAATACTGCAATTATTTCTGCTGTTGGACATGAGGTTGATTATCTGATTTCTGATTTTGTAGCTGATGTTAGAGCAGCAACTCCATCAAACGCAATTGAAATTGCATTACCTGATATTAATGAACATAGATTGTATTTAGATTCATTAAGAAATGAATATGATAACTTATTAAAAAGAATTTTACTTAATAAAGAGCAAGATATAATAAACTTAAAAAGATTATTTGATCAAAACTCAATGCAAAGTAAATTCAAATTCATTGAATCAGAAATTAAGATTTTAAAATCTTCTTTTCAATCAAATTTAAATCAAAAAATAATGCAATCTGAAAATGAACATACGATGATTAGTCAAACTTTTAAAAATAACTATTCTCAATATCTATCAAAACTTCAAAATAATATTGATTTATTAAAAAACAATTATGAACTGAATCATCCTGATAAAAAAGATAAAAATGGATTCGTTCAGATATCAAAAGAAAATAAAATAATTTCACTAAATGATTTACAAGTAGGGGATGTAGTCTCTTTACAAAGTCCTAAGTATATTGCTACGTGTGAAATAAATAATTTAAAAAAACAATAGGCTTTAAGTTTATAATTGATAAATAAATCAATTAAGTAAAAAAGAAGTATATAAAAAAGAATATTTATGGGTAGTAATGAAGAAAAAGTAATTTATTATGTAAATACTAGTGAATTTATGACATTTGAACTAGGTGCAATGAAGTATGCTATTGAGTTACCAAAAATTAGAGAATTTTTGACATATCCAGATAATATAAATACTTTACCTAACACTGCTGATTGGGTTAAAAGACTAATAAATTTAAGAGGGGGAAGTTGTTCCTATTTTAGATATTAGATTAAAATTTAACACAAGCGTTGGTACATACTATGAGAATACATCTGTAATTGCAGTAATAACTGAAGATAAGAGAATGGTTGGTATTATTGTTGATTTAGTTGATGATGTTCAAAGATTAGATACAAGTACTCTTGCACCTGTTTCTGAAATGGGTTCTGCAATACCTTCAAAATATTTAAAAGATTATGTTAGATTAGATAATAATGAAATGCTTGTTGTTATGGATATTGAAAGAGTAGTGGCTAAAGAAGAACTAAAAGACTAATATATTGGAAAATTTATGCATGAAAAAATAGAAAAATTAAGAAAACTTAAACTTCTTTTTGTTGAAGATGAAGAAGATTTACTTTTTATAATTAGTGATGCTTTAACAAAATTACAAGCAAATTTTCTTACTGCTAATAATGGACTTGAAGCACTAGAAGTCTTAAAAAAAAACCCTGATATTGATGCAATTATAACTGATATAAATATGCCATTAATGAATGGCTTAGAAATGATAAAAAATATAAATGAGCAAGATATTAAAATTCCTATAATAGTAATGTCTGCACATACTGAATCAGAATATATTACTAAAGCTAGTGAGTATGGAGTTAGAGAATATTTATTAAAACCTTTTGATTTTATTAAGTTTATAGAACTTATAACTAGCATGGAAATTAAATAAATTATGTCTATTGATAAAAAACTACTTAAGCGTTTAAAAATACTATATGTTCAAGATGATGCAGTTATTAGAACTGAGTTATCTCAATTATTATCAAATTTCTTTGCAACTGCATATTCTGATAATGAATTCTTAGCTGAAGCTATTAAATTAAAAATTTATGAATATATTGTTAAACTAATTGATATTAGACAATTACTTTCTTTAATGAATGATTTGGCATATGTTTTATATAAAGATTTTTCAATAGACCAAAAAAATAGAGAATTAGAGAAATATAAAGAAGTTACTGATTTAAATAATATTGTAACAGAAACAGATATTCATATGAAAATTTCAAAAGTTAATGAACTTTGTTGTTCTACTTCTGGTTATTCAAAAGCTGAACTAATTGGTCAAGATTTCAAATTTTTGAAACATAATGATTCATATATCAAAATATATACAGAGGTACTTAATAACAAATCATGGCAAGGACATTTAAAATAAGACAAAAGACAACTCAGATTTAAGACAAGATATAAAGATATTATGAATAAAATTTTTGGTTAAATAAATCAAGAAAACTTGATTTATTTAATAGTAATGCTTATTATCTTTTGTTCAGATAAAGGTTTGTCTCCACCACTTCTTCCTGAAGTTGGAACATTTTCAATTGCTTTTACTACATCCATACCTTTAGTTACATAAGCAAAAATACTATGTTTACCATTTAACCAGTATGTTGGTACAGTTGTTATAAAAAATTGACTTCCATTAGTATTTCTACCTCTATTAGCCATTGCTATGATACCTGGTTTATCAAATAATGCAGATGGTGAAAATTCATCTTCAAAATTCTTTTTCCAAATTGATTCTCCACCAGCACCTGTTCCACTTGGATCTCCTGTTTGAAGCATAAATCCTCTAATAACTCTGTGAAAAGTTAATCCATTGTAATAACCATTTTTTGAATGTGTTATAAAATTTTCTACTGCTTTTGGTGCAATATCAGGTCTTAATTCTATTTCGATGTTACCTTGATTTGTTTCAATTAAAGCAATAGGATTTGATGCTTGTAAAACTAAGATAAATGAACAAAGAATAAAAAGTATTTTTTTCATATGTGTCCTTTATTGTTGAATTTTGAGTAATTAGTATATTATTTTAGATTTAAAAAAAAATTAAATAGTCATTTTTATTAAATTTTAATAAAAAAGTGTTAGAATTCACTAAATTTATACAAAACTTATGGGTCCAGTTATGTTAATTGAACCAGGTTATTACATGTATTGTCAATTATCTAAGGAAAAAATAGATAAAATTGCACAAGAAAATATATTAGGTGGGAACCTTGTTGCCGAGTATTTAATATCCGAACAATACTGCGGCGAAGCTATAAAAATTAGAAAACTAAAGAGGACACAATTATATGACATTTGACATGCTATATAGTAAAATTCATAGAGCAACTGTAACTGATGCTAATTTGAACTACATTGGATCAATTACAATTGATGAAGATTTAATGAAAGCGTCAAACTTGAGAGTTGGACAAAAAGTTGAAATCGTTAATGTTAATAATGGTGAAAGATTTGCTACTTACGTTATTAAAGGAAAAGCAGGAAGTAAAGACATGTGTCTTAATGGAGCTGCTGCACGAAAAGTAGAAGTTGGCGATAAGATTATTGTTATTTCTTATGCTTCATATTCTGAAACAGAGTTAGAAAATTATAAACCTATTGTTGTTATTGTTGATGATGAAAATAATATTGATATGATTACAAATGAATTAGTAGGAAGTGATCATGTTTGATGGAATTGATTTAAAAAATTTAAACATCAATGACATGATGGGACAATTTCAAAATATGGCTGCTGATGCAAAAGAAGAAAATGCCTCAAAAGTATTTACTTCAAAAGCAGGTGGAGGAATGATTGAAATGTCAATAAATGGTAATTCAGAAGTTATTGATTTACAAATTGATGATTCTTTACTTGAAGATAAAGACTCTTTACAAATTTTGTTAATCTCATGTATGAATGATGTAATCAAACAAACTGAAGAAAATCAAAAAATGATGGCTATGAATATGATGGGTGGATTAGGTTCTTTGGGAAAAAAATAGATATATGAAGAACTTACTTAAAGAATTTGAAGAATATTTATTAGATAATCTTCCAAATTCTAAAACTTTCCATCCCTATTTCGAAGATGCTTTAGGAGATATGCTAAAAGCAGGAGGAAAACGATTCCGTCCAATGCTTTTTCTTTCGGTTATAAAATCAAATAAAAGTCTACTTATTAAAAACTCAATGCCAGTTGCTTTAGGAATAGAGATGCTGCATACTTATTCTCTAGTTCATGATGACCTTCCATCAATGGATAACGCTTCTTTAAGACGTGGTTTTGAAACACTTCATAAGAAATATGATGAAGTTACTGCGATTTTAGTAGGAGATGCTTTAAATACTGAAGCTTTTAATTTATTATCAAATGCCCCATTACATAATGACGTTAAAATTGAATTAATAAAATGTCTAGCAACAAATGGTGGTATTGATGGAATGATAATTGGTCAAGCAATTGATTGTTATTTTGAAAATGTTAAACTTGAACTTTCTCAATTAGAATATTTGCATATTCATAAAACTGCCAAATTAATTGCAGCTTCATTAAAAATGGGTGCAATTATTTCTGAGTATGATTTACAAACACAAGAAAAATTATATAACTTTGGAATTGATTTAGGTTTATTATTCCAAATTCAAGACGATATTATTGATGAAACTTGTACTAGTGAAGAAGCTGGTAAAACTACTCAAAATGATGAAGCAAAAAATTCATTCGTAAATCTATTGGGATTAACAGGAGCTATTACTTCTGCAAATAACTTAGCTTTGAAGTGTGAAGAAACTTTGCATACATTTGATGGTCATTTAAAAAAATCACTCGAAAAGCTACTATTAAAATATATAAATAGACATAAATAGTCAGAAGTTTTATATAAAAACAAAACTCTTAGTCAATTTAACTCATAGTACTTGACAAATCAACAAAAATTATATAAAATTTAGCACTTGAAAAAATAGAGTGCTAAAATTAAAATTATAAAAAAATATTATAAAACATAAGAAAAGGATTAACATGAATTTTAAACCATTAGGAAAAAGAGTTCTAGTACAAAGAACAGAAGTAGAGAGTAAAACTGCAAGTGGAATTATTTTAGTTGATTCAGCTAAAGAAAAACCAAATACTGCTGAAGTAAAAGCAATTGGTGGAGAAATTACTGAAATTAAAGTTGGTGATACTATTGTTTTTGAACAATTCAGAGGAACTGAGTTTACACTTGAAGGTGTAGATTATTTAGTATTAGAACAAGAAAATATTATAGGAGTTATGTAAGATGGCAAAAGAAGTATTATTTAGTGACGGAGCTAGAAACAAATTATATTCAGGTGTTGAAAAATTAGCTGATGCTGTAAAAGTTACAATGGGTCCTAGAGGACGAAATGTATTATTACAAAAAGCATTTGGAGCTCCTACTATTACTAAAGATGGTGTTTCTGTAGCACGTGAGATTGAACTTGAAGATACATTAGAAAACATGGGAGCACAACTTGTAAAAGAAGTTGCTTCTAAAACTGCTGATGAAGCAGGTGATGGAACTACAACTGCTACAGTATTAGCGCATAGTGTATTTAAAGAAGGTCTAAGAAACGTAACTGCAGGTGCTAATCCAATTATCTTAAAAAGAGGTATGGACAAAGCTACTGAGGCTATTTTAGTTGAACTTAAAAAAGCATCTAGAGTTGTTGCTGATAAAAAAGAAATTGAGCAAGTTGCTACTATTTCTGCTAACTCTGATTTAGCTATTGGTGCAATGATTGCAGAAGCTATGGATAAAGTTGGAAAAGATGGTGTTATTACTGTTGAAGAAGCAAAGGGTATTTCTGACGAATTAGACGTTGTTGAAGGTATGCAATTTGATAGAGGTTACTTATCTCCATATTTTATTACAAATACTGAAAAAATGACTACTGAAATGGAAAATCCATTTATTTTATTATGTGAGAAGAAAATCTCTAACTTAAAAGAAATGTTACCAATTTTAGAAGCTGTTAATCAAACTGGACGTCCTTTATTAATTATCTCTGAAGATGTTGAAGGTGAAGCACTTTCTACTTTAGTTGTTAATAGATTAAGAGGATCATTAAACATTGCAGCTGTTAAAGCTCCAGGTTTTGGTGACAGAAGAAAAGCTATGTTAGAAGATATTGCTGTTTTAACTGCAGGAACTGTTGTTGCTGAAGAAATGGGTATGAAGCTTGAATCAACTGGAATGGAAGCTTTAGGAACTGCTGCAAGAGTTGTAATTGATAAAGACAATACTACTATTGTAAATGGTGCTGGTGAAGCTGATGCTGTTCAAGGTAGAGTTAATCAAATCAAAGCTGAAATTGAAGGTACTTCATCTGAGTATGATAAAGAAAAATTACAAGAAAGATTAGCAAAACTTTCAGGTGGAGTTGCAGTTATTAAAGTTGGAGCTGCAAGTGAAACTGAAATGAAAGAGAAAAAAGATAGAGTTGATGATGCATTATCTGCAACAAGGGCTGCTGTTGAAGAAGGTATTGTAATTGGTGGTGGAGCTGCGTTAATCAGAGCTGCTGCTAAAGTTTCTTTATCTTTAGAAGGTGATGAGCAAATTGGTGCTGATATTGTATTAAGAGCAATTAAAGCGCCATTAAAACAAATTGCTTTAAATGCTGGTTTTGATGCTGGTGTTGTTGCTAATGAAGTTGAAAAATCTGATAATGAAAACTTAGGATTTAATGCAGCAAGTGGTGAATATGTTGATATGTTCGCAGCTGGTATTGTTGATCCTGCAAAAGTTGAAAGAGTTGCAATGCAAAATGCAGTATCTGTTGCATCATTATTATTAACAACTGAAGCTACAGTAACTGATATTAAAGCTGATTCAGCTGGTGCTCCTGCTATGCCTGATATGGGTGGAATGGGCGGTATGCCTGGTATGGGGATGTAGTCTGATTAAGACTCATTTTAATACATTCTAAACTGAGAAGAGTGTCGACTTCGTCGATGTTTCTTCTCAACTTCCCACACGAAACACTTCTCAATAAATTCTCAATTTTCTAAGTTATTTCAATGTTTATATCAAAAAATTAAGTAAATTTATGTAGAAACTTAGAAAAAAAACTATAAAAACTTAGAAAACTAAATATTACTATAGAGTCTATATTAATGTAAGAGTTATAAAAAGATATAGGTTAGATAGATATAGAGTTAAGTTTGATACTAAATCTTTAGAGCAATTTTTAGAAAAGCTTTTTACTTATAAATATGAAGATGATGTAAATAACTATGAAAAAGAAAAACTCTTAGAAAATGTAAATGAGATAACTAGAGCATTTAATACTTTATTATTAGAAGATTTTAATATTATATAAATATTTAAAAAAGGAATAGAAAATGTCAAAAGTTGAAACAATCTCGAATAGATTAGAAAATGTATTTAAGCAAATGAGAGGTCTTTCAAATGAAGAATATGAGAAGATTATACTTAATATAGAACTTTTAAAAAAGAAATATTATCTTCCAAAATTTAAAAAAGAAGAAATGAATTTATTTGAATATAAGACTTTTAAAGGTTTTGTTCTTAAATAAGTTTTTAGTCTGAGATACGAGTCTTAACTAAAATTTAACTCAAGATATCGTATCTTGAGATTAATTGAGAGGAGAGAGTGTAATACTTCTTTTAGAAGTTCTATATTCATCATTACTTACTCATAATCTAAATTACTCAAACTATAAAATCTTTTAAACAATACTTCAAACTTATTTTAAAAATACCATTATAAACTTTTCATCTTTATATGTATTTTGAGCTGCAATTCTTCTACCTTCTTTCTTATTTTTAGCTAAACCTATTCCATAGACTACATCATCAATTAAACAACCAATTTCAAACATTTTCTGATGATCTTTACCTATCTCGGAAAGAACTTTATACTCTATTTTAGACTCTTTAAATTCTTTTTGAATTAAGTCTTGCAGTTCACCAACATAATCCATATAAATATTTTTTTCAAATTTGTAATTATTCCATATTGTATCAACTAGTTTTTTTGCAGATTGAAATCCTTGATCTAAATAATAAACTGCAATTAATGATTGAACTACTGATATTTTAAAAGGTGAAGATAATTGATCTTCCTTAGTAATTAAGACATACTTTTTTAGATTTTGATCATCAAAGAATTTTTCTAAATAAGTTGAAACTTTTATTTGTTTTATATTATTCATAAAATCATTCAAACTATCTTGATTTAATTGTTTATATGATTTAGTCATTGAATAATACCGAATAAGAAATTCTAGACTTGCTCCTAAGTGAGATAAGTTACTATTCTCGCGACATTCTAAATTAAATTTCACATATGTAAAATGTGTTAATGCAATATCTAAAAGTTTAATATTATTAATTGGAAAATCAAACTTTTTATTTAAATCATTTAGCTCATTTTTTCTAAACTCTTTTATCTTGTATGCTTTTAGATTTATAAAGTCTTGTTCAATAAATTTTTCATCACCATATTTTTGTAAATAATATTTTACTGCTTCTTCTGCAGAATTTTCTTGTGCCAGTTTTTTACTATAAGAAGTACCTGTTCCTAATAATTCTTTTTTTATAAAAACTTTGTATTCAAATATTTTTTGATTATCTTTTCCCGACTCGTTACTAAGTACATATTCTGGCAAACCAAATTTTTGTTGAGTTAATTCTTGAAGTAAAGTTTTATATACAATGTCTGAGTAATCATCATAAATAAATTCATCTAGTTTATTAAA